>JAFVVS010000112.1 GCA_017502025.1 Alistipes sp.
GCACAAGCGATAATATATGGTATTGATGCGTGTAACGACGCTATCGAGGTAGCGGTTGGCTTGCAGCGCCTCGTGGCTATGACCGATGGCACGACCACTCTTGGCGTCCCATATTTTCTCTGACACGCGGATTTTAAGGCTAAAACGGGCTTTTGTGCCATTGATTGTAATGCGAACATAGATTGGGAGCATCTTTGCCTCGTCGCTTGCCTCCCACTTTGCATAGAATAGGATTCTAAATGTACTTTGCATCTGACTGTTTTTTAGAAAGTGTAGGCAACTGCCAGCCTGAAAAGTTTGTGAAAAACCGAAAAATTATCAAAGTGTCCCCTCATTTCGGCGTAAGTGTCCCTTAATTTCACGGTCGATATTCGGAGGGACACTTCGAGGTTCGGGTTCTGTCGGGCAGGGGCTCCACGAAGTCGAGGCGATACCAACCGACAACAAATGAAAAACCCTCTGAAACGATGTTTCAAAGGGTTTTGCTTGATTTTGTCCTCAAATCTTTTGGACTTGGAGCGGAAAACGAGACTCGAACTCGCGACCCCAACCTTGGCAAGGTTGTGCTCTACCAACTGAGCTATTTCCGCATTTGTCATTCAGCAAAAATTGCTAAACTTTTGAACGATGCAAATGGTTTTACCCGTTTTGCGAGTGCAAATATAAAGCAAATATTTTTACTGTGCAAGAAATTTCTAAAAAATTTACATTTTTGGTGTGTTTTTCTGCAAAAACCGCCCTTTTTGCATACTATTTCAGCCCAAAATAGGTAAGCCTCGCCCCCTCCCTCACGGCCGAATTGAGCAACAAATCACATCGAGGTAGTTCGCAGCATCACCATATCGGCGCCGGCACAAAAAAGGCTGTCGCAACCGCAGTTGGACAGCCCTTTTCTATAAGACTTTGAAATGGTCGATTATTTCTGCTCGGAACGCATCTCGTCGTACTTTGCCTTTGCTGTTTCGCCAGCGATAACCGCCTTCTTCTTAACCTCCGACCAATCGTAGTTGCGAATCAAGCCTGTAATGGTTGCATAGAGCATCAGCAAGCAGCTCACAGCGCAGAACACGAGCACCGCAGCCACAAACAAGAACACCTTCAATGCGAGTCGTGCAGCACCTGTTCCGTCGTCCTCACGGGTTACCGAGCCATCGCTCCACTTGGTTACAATATCCACAAATCCGATACCTGCGCCGGCAGCCATAAGGCCACCCGAAAGCCACAAGCCAATTTTCTCAATCTTGCCCAGGTTGTCTGCCTCACGGCGATAGCGGCTTATGGTATAGCCATAAGGGCGTGCCGCAAAGATATATACAGGGATAAGCAGCAAGAAGAATATGTTCCAGAGCCACACCACAGTCTTTGCCGACTTCGCCTCGTCGAGGTTTGCTTCGGCCTCGACCAAAGCCAACTTCTTCATCTTTTTGAGGCTCATATCTTGGAGCTCCGCAAACTTTTCGAGGCACGCCTCTTGCTTCTTCTCCGCCTTCTTCAAATTCTTCTTTGCCTCCTTGCGAGTCTCTCTATCTATTGTCTTGTCGGCAATGGTATTCTTGTTGTACTCTATCTCGGCAGTTGCTGTGCGGTACTCCCACGCAGTCAATCGCTGCTCCTGCTCGTTCCACACCTTCGCCGAAACGAACTTGTCGTCAGGGAAGTAGAAGTTTGTCTGCGACAACGAGTCGAGGTTGAATTTGGCAATCTCCGCCATCTCCCACTTCTCTATCTGGTCTATCTTCTTTTGTGACTTCAACACATCGCCCTCTTTGCCATCTACGATGATGGCCAAGATTATCACCGTAATAACCACGCCGAGAATTACTCGCCAATTCAACTTCCAATGGCGCTTGCGAGACCACTCTATAATGTTACGCAGCTCTTTAACACGCTCCGAGAACTCCGCATTAGGCTCTTTGAGGGCCGCCTCTGCCTGATTTACCAGAGTCTCCATTGCATCTACCTCGGCAGCGGTGGTTGGATATACATTCTCATCCTCGGTATGGCCCGCAGCCTTGTCTGCATCATTTATATGCGACGATACACAGGTTGCCTCCCACAACAACTCATACGCCTCATCGTTCGGATCTCCCTCTTGGGTTGCATTCTTCAACTCCTCGGGGTCGAAAGAGAGATAACCCTCCTCCTTCTGTTGTTTCTTCTCCTCTTTCATAGCTTTACTATTTTTAAGTTTGGTTGATTTTTAGGGATTGAGGAACAATATTTTGCTCTGCTCCTCTACAAAATTAATCACTTATTGCCTATTTTCAAAATATTTATGCGGTTTTTTGTGTATAAACCTATTTTTCTCGCCAAACGACATTTTTCGTGGCTATTGAGCCATTTTGTTTGAAATCAATTCGGTCGTAAATAAAAATTTTCTAACTTTGTAGATAGAATAGTGCTACCTCTTTGGATGGAGGTGATAAATATTTTACGGTTTGGTAGTTATGAAAAGAGTATTTCTTGCTATTATTATGAGTTTTTTCGTTTTTAATCTGTTCGGACAGTCGACCCCTCCTTTCAAGTCGGTCGAGGTGGCGGAGTTCGAGAAGGCAATGGCAAATAAGGAGAGTATCGTTCTCGATGTGCGAACACACGAGGAGTATGCCGAGGGGCATATTCCTGGTACTCACTTCAATATAGATGTTCTCGACGGCGATTTCGCCCAAAAGGCTCTTGGTGCTCTCCCGAAAGAGGGGGTGGTTGCCCTCTATTGTCGCAGTGGTAATCGTAGCAAAACGGCGGCGAAGATACTCGCCAACAACGGCTATACTGTCGTGGAGCTCGCATCCGGCTTTCGAGGTTGGGTTGCAGCAGGAAAAGAGGTTGAAAGGTAATCCCTATCACACCTCTTTTAACAAAATTTCGCTATATTTGCGTAATTAAACGATAATAAAACCTCCAAGATGAAAAGATTTATAACTCTTGCTCTTTCGTTGCTCGTTGCAGCGACGCTCTTTGCACAATCGCCCGAGGCTGTTTTGAAGAGTATCGAACAATATCCAAATCACGCCGTAACCATTGGTTCAACCTACCCGAGCATTCCATTGGGCGAGATAGCCAATGCTCCGAAGGGATTTAAGCCCTTCTATTTTTCGATGGTTGGTCGCCACGGCTCTCGCTACGAGACTGAGAGAGATCTTATCTGCTACGATCTGCAGAAAATCTACGATAAGGCGGATAAGCTCGGCATTCTGACTGCCGACGGCAAGGCGTTACACAAACAAATAGCCGAGATTTGCAAGGCACAAAAGGATAATAACGGTGAGATTTCCTCTCTCGGAATGAAGCAGTGGGAGGGAATTGCGCAGAGAACATACGACCGCTTTGGCTCGATATTCCGCAGTGGCAACCTCGAAGCAAAGTCGAGTACATCGATGCGTTGCGTACTCTCGATGGTGAGTTTCAACCAGACCATAAAGGGTTTGTATCCAAAGATTAACATCTACCAAAATTCACGAGCGGTGGAGTTGCAGATGCTTCGCCCGCTTGCCGACAATCCCTACATCTCGAAAGATGCAAAGGATCTGTGTAAGGAGTATCGAACAAATGGTCCATGGACAAAGGAGCGCAATAAATTTTTACACTCCGCAGATGCCACCTCTTTTATCTCGAAAGTTACCACCAACCGAGAGGCATTCATAAACGAGTGCGGAGCAAAGTCGGATATGAACGCAGCATATCTATCTTTTTATACTCTACTCTTTGCCGAGAATTTCGAGAAGGGCGACAGAGCTTTACTCACACGCCTATACACTCCGAAGGAGATGTATAATGTCTATGTTTATAAGACCTCGATGTGGGTAAATGCATTTTTTGGTCGTGGCAACGAGTATGTGGAGATGCGTCAGTCGCATATGCGCCCTCTCATTGAGGATATTCTCAACAAGGCGCAGGCGGCAGTCGATGGCAAAAACCCCGATGTGGCAAACCTTCGTTTCACCCACGACTCGTATGTAGGACCTCTCCTTTCGGTTATCGGCTACGAGGGTTGTGTGCCGCAGTGGAGCGAGGATATAGAGAAGGCCGCAACATCTTTTAACCACGCACTCATCTCGCCTATGGCTGCAAATTTACAGATTGTTCTCTATCGCAATAAAAAGGGTGAGGTGTTGGTACGCTCACTCCTGAACGAGCGTGATGCCTACCTACCAATCAAGTGCGAAACAGCACCTTTCTACCCTTGGAGTGATTTTTGCAACCACATAAACAACAATATGAACTACCTTGACGGTGTTCAGAAAAGAGTACTTCAAAAGCACGGTAAATAATGGCTGTCGAGAATAGTTCATACGAATATATCGCAAAGGTTGTCGAGGCGCAGCGCAACTACTTCCGTAGTGGTGCCACGCTCGACATCTCCTTCCGCAAAGAGATGTTAAAACTACTGCTCGAAGGGTTGCACAAGTGGGAAAAGCCGCTTGCCGAAGCGTTGTGGATCGACCTTCACAAATCCTACGAGGAGGCGTATATGACCGAGTTCGGCATTCTCTATGGCGAGATAGAAAATCATCTTAAAAACCTCTCGTCGTGGGCATCACCCAAGAGGGTTGGTGCGCCATTGAGAATCTTCCCTTCCAAGTCGAAGATATTGAGCGAGCCGCTCGGCAACACCCTTATTATTGCCCCGTGGAACTACCCTGTTCAGCTCCTCTTAAACCCTCTTATCGGAGCTATTTCGGCGGGATGTACCGCACTTTTGAAACCTTCACCCTACACGCCAAATGTGGCACAGGTGTTGGAGCAGATGATTGACGATACATTCAGTGAGGAGTATATCGCCATCGTACAGGGCAACAGAGATGTAAATCGTTATCTGCTCGACCAGCGATTTGATCTTATCTTCTTCACGGGTAGCCCTACGCTTGGTCGTGAGGTTATGGCAGCCGCATCGAAGCACCTCACCCCCGTCGTTCTCGAACTTGGTGGTAAGAGCCCTTGCATAGTCGATAAGGAGGCAAATATCAAGGTTGCAGCCAAGCGTATTGCGTGGGGAAAGTCGCTCAATGCAGGTCAAACCTGCATCGCTCCCGACTACCTGCTCGTACACGAGGATATAAAGGAGGAGTTTGTAGCGGCTCTGCAAAAGGCCTTTCGACAGTTGCTTGGTCGCAAGCCACACAAGACAAAACACTTTGTACGCATCGTCTCGGATAGAGCCTTCGACCGCTTGGTAGGTTATCTCGATAACGGATCTATCCGTTTTGGTGGCGACTACGACCGAGAGGAGCGATTTATCGCCCCTACCCTACTCGATGACATCTCTCCGTCGGCACCTATTATGCAGGAGGAGATTTTTGGACCGATATTTCCTCTTTTGACATTTGCCGATACGGAAGACGCTATAAAATTTGTAACCGAGCGTGAAAAACCGCTTGCCCTCTACTACTTTGGTGCAGAGGATAAGGGGCAGGATGTTCTGCGTCGCACCTCGTCGGGTGGAGCATGTCTGAACGATGTGATTATGCACATAGCAAACGAAAACACCCCTTTCGGGGGTGTTGGAAATTCGGGTATGGGATCGTATCACGGAGAGGAGAGCTTCCACACCTTCTCGCATCGCAAGAGTGTGCTCTCAACCACCACTCGCTGGGATATACCATTCCGCTATATGCCTTACAGACTATTCTCGCTTATTAAGAAGTTGATGTAGAGATACTACCCCACTTTCACCATAGCCTCGATAGACTTCGAGGCTTTTTTGCGTGTATCCTCGTCGAGTTCTATCGTTGGCGATTCGTTTTCGAGGCAGGCGATAATAGAGTCGAGGGTTATCATCTTCATATACTCGCACTCGTTACAAGCCTTACCCTCAACCGATGGCGCAGGGATAAATCTCTTCTGCGGATACTTCTTCTCCATCTCTGCCAGGATACCGGGCTCGGTAACTACGATAAAGGTATCGCAGTCGCTCGCTCCGCAGTAGGACAATATTCCCGCCGTAGAGCCGCAATAATCGGCCAATTCAGCCACTTCTCCCCTACACTCGGGATGTACAACCACCTTTGCCTCAGGATTGAGTTTTTTAAGTTCTAAAATACCCTCTTTCGAGAACTTCTCGTGGACATGGCAAGCACCATCCCACAAAATCATATTCTGGCGACCTGTCACCTTTTGTATATAGGAGCCGAGGTTACGGTCGGGGGCAAAGATAATCTGCTTATCCTGCGGAATAGACTCCACCACCTGCAACGCATTCGACGAGGTGCAGCAGATATCGGTCAGAGCCTTCACGCCTACGGTAGTATTCACATACGCCACAACGAGAGCATCGGGGTATTGCGCCTTAAATTTTACAAAGTCGGCAGCCGGGCACGACTCAGCAAGCGAACAGGTCGCCTCAGGGTTTGGAATAAGCACCTTCTTCTCGGGTGAGAGCACCTTCGCAGTTTCGCCCATAAAGTGAACGCCGGCAAAGAGTATCGTCTTTGCATCTATATCACGAGCCTTGACCGAGAGTGCCAACGAATCACCCAAGAAATCAGCCACCGCCTGCACCTCGGGACGACAGTAGTAGTGCGCCAGGATCACCACTCCCTTCTCACGCTTCAACTCCTCTATTCTTGCTATTTTTTCTTTCATAATTTCTACCTCTATTTTTTCGCCGTTTTCGACACCTGTTATTTATTATTCCTTTTATTAAAATTAAATAATTAATTAAAAATAGAATTAAACAATAACAATAATCGCTGTTGAAAGTGTTGATATCTTTTTTTCAGAAAAAGTTGCTAACCGAGAGTAATTAAAAATTTTTATAAATATTTTGCTAACTCGCTGATAACGCCAATTTTCCTCTCCCTTTTCAACAAATGTTTATAACTACTATTGACAAATTAACACCAATTATTTTTAACAATTCATATTATTATTTTGCCAATAAAAACAATAACAATTTTTAATAAGTCGGAGCTTTTATCGAAACCTCAAAAGTTGTTACGAGTTATTAAAACTTATCCACCGCTTTTCAACACTATTTTGCCATCTTATCAACAACTTTCTGCGCTATATGTTGATATACCTCTGCAACCTGTGGATGAGTGTTTACAGCCGGCACACCATCGTCTGCACCTTGCATAATGTCTTGAATTATAGGCACTTCGCCCAATAAATCAACACCCACCTCCTCGGCATACCGTGCTGCTCCACCCTTTCCGAAAATATAGTAGCGGTTGTTCGGCAACTCGGCCGGAGTAAACCACGCCATATTCTCCACAACGCCCAAAACCGGTATGTTTACATTCGGATTTCTAAACATCTCAACACCTCGAACTACATCTGCCACAGCCACTTGCTGCGGAGTCGATACGATAATCGCTCCGCCAATGCGCAATTCGTTAATTATTGACAAATGTATGTCGCCCGTACCCGGAGGAAGGTCAATTAGTAAAAAATCTAAATTTCCCCACTCGGTTTGGTGGATAAGTTGGCGTAATGCGCTGTTAGCCATCGTTCCACGCCACAACAAAGCATCGGTCTTGCGGATAAACATCGCTATCGAAATGAGCTTTATTCCTCCCACCTCGGCAGGCACGATATAGTCGTGTCCATTGACCTGCTTTGCATCGGGCAGATAATCCTCCACACCGAACATCTTCGACTGCGAAGGGCCATAGATATCGGCATCGAGAACACCGACTTTGTATCCCTCCTTTGCCAAAGCAACGGCGAGGTTTGCGGTAACGGTCGATTTGCCCACTCCGCCCTTGCCCGAAGCAACGGCTACAATGTGTTTGATATTTGCGGTGGTCGAGAAGTTGTGCATCTCCTCGATAGCGGCATTCTTGGCTGCACGCTCGGCACTCTTCTCGCCCTCCTTCACTACGACAACGACCTTGTAGTCGGGGTATGCCGCAGTGATGGTCTGCTCTACCCTACTCTTGATTTTTACGGCAAACGGATCACGAGCCTTGCGGAAGATAAGCGACACGACCACCTTCTCCCCCTCAATCTCGGCACCCTCAAAGATTCCTGCCGTTACAATATCCTGCTCCAATTCGGGATGAAAAACACCGTGAAGAAGCTCTTTAATTCTGTTTCTCATAATAACTTATGTATCGTCATTGCGAGAGCCGAAAGGCTCGTGGCAATCTCCCTTATTGTTTTTTAGTGAAATTAGTGAGTTTAGAGAAATGAGTGAATTTAGGGATTGGCGCATCACTAAACTCTTTATATTCCCTATTCTCCCTAAATTCTCTATCTCTTGCGCCTCTGCTCTTTTCTTTCTGCAAATTTAGCAAAAATTCCCCCACGATAATGCAACTCTCGAAAATTATTTCTAAATTTGTAATCGCAATCGCTTTGATTGCAGACATAATTACGCAGAAAGTGTAAGTTTATTCTTGGATACGAATCTGACAGTTCAAAGACAAGAGAATAGGCAAACATCTTGCTGCGTCATACCACTTGGTATGGCGTGGAGTTGTTACTTGTTTTATTGTCGAGGTTTTGTCAGAGCCCGTATCCTAAAATAAGTTTTCAGCACCACGCTTTCTTTTTTATGTTTCCCCATTGGGTGTTGGTGGAGATGAAAATTTAGGCTACGATGTTCTATGCTGTATATACAAATGGAGCAACAGAGATGAAGCCAACCTTTGAGATGTTGCACCATCGTTCTGAGCATATTCTATTCTTCGCCAAATGCCAGACTTACGCATCGTGCCGACACTATCTATTTCTAAATTCCAAAGGCGAAACAGCACCCCTAATCGTAAATGGCGGCAAGCTAACATCTGCTATTTACAACTTCTCCGCAACCCCTCGCACAATAACATTAGAGGTAGAACAACCAAGCCGAGGTGTCGAAAGAGTCGAGATATATAGGCAAGAGAATTTCTATCTTTCACCTCTATCCATTGTCGCCGCCGCAATTAGGAGTATAAATAAGTTTGGAGTTGTTGATTGGGTGGTAAAGTAAATATAAAGCAGAATTCTTATTACGAAAAATCCCCGAGCAAATCTCTGCTCGGGGATAGCTAATGGCTAATAGCCTATTAGTTTTCCGTTTTCCGCTTTCAGTTTTCAGTTTATAGCGAAGCTATACGGGCAGTACGCCTGTACGCCCTCACGAGCAACCTCTCGCTTCAACGAGTTGTAGTACTCTGCTGCCTCCAAGGTCTCGGCATCGAGGAAATAGGCCTTTGCCTGCATATTCAACGACTGCATCATCTGCGCCATTGGCGACAAATCCTCCAACACCTCGGTAATGCGGAAATTCTCGGCAATACCCGCCTTATCAACTGCCACTGCGATAGCCTCACGCAAACCGCCATTCGCATCTGCCAAGCCTAACTCTACGGCACGACTACCCGACCATACTCTACCCTGCGCCAACTCCAAAACTTTATCCATTGGCAGGTTGCGACCATTGGCAACCTTTGTGGTGAAGGTGTCGTAAACCTTATCCACCGAGCGAAGCAAGGTCTTGCGCTCCAAGTCGGTAATCTTGCGCACACCCACGCCCATAATGTTTGAGCCAAAGTCTGCCGAGCGACCGGTCTTCACAACATCGGTAGTGATGCCGAGTCGCTTGTTGAGCATATCCTCGCCTTCGAGCAACATTCCAAACACGCCAATCGAGCCGGTCAAGGTCATCTTGTCGGCAATAATTGCATCGGCGCCCGAAGATATATAGTAGCCACCACTTGCAGCATACGAGCCCATCGAAACAATCACCGGCTTCTCCTTGCGGAGCAACTCCACCTCACGCCAGATAACATCGCTTGCCAAAGCACTACCGCCCGGCGAATTTACACGGAATACAACCGCCTTGATATCCTTATCCTTGCGAGCCTTCTTCAACACCTCAACAAGGTTTGCGCTGTAAATGTTGTCGTCCTCGCCCTCTCCATCGTAGATTGAGCCCTCGGCATAGACAACACCAACAGCCGGAGCACCAAACTTAGGCAAAACGGGAGCCAAAGTCATATATTCGCCGAGCGAGATGATGTTGTACTCGCCATCTGCGCCCTTCTCAACGCCATACTCGGCAAACTTGTCGTTCATCTCATCCTCGTAGATAAGAGCATCAACCAAGCCGTGCTTCAACGCATCTTCGGGCTGTGTAACCTCCAACTTGTCCGCCAACTGCATCAACTTCTTGGCGTCGAGCTGACGGCTTTCTGCGATTGCGCCAACCAATACACCCCACATATCATCCACCAAGGTCTGCATCTGTGCCTTGTTCTCCTTCGACATCTCCTTGCGGATATATGGCTCAACGGCACTCTTATACTTGCAAGCCGTAGGGCGGAACGCCTCAGCCTTCAAGCCGAGTTTGTCGAGTGCACCCTTCATAAAGAGCGAGCTCTGCGCCAAACCAACCCACGAAAAACCGCCCTCGGGGTGGAGATAGATTTTGTCAGCCACCGATGCGAGGTAATAAGCACCCTGCGAGTAGGTTTCGTTGTATGCCACCACGAACTTTCCGCTCTGCTTGAAGTCGATAAGCGCAGCACGCAACTCCTCGACAGCACCTGTGGTAACACCACCTGCGCCTGTAAAGTTGAGGTAGATACCCTTAACTCGCTCATCGTTTTTTGCTGCCTCGATGCTCTGCAACACCTTCAAGAGGTGGGTGCTCTTCGCCATAGTCATAGTGGCGTAGTCGAATCCCGCCATCGGGTTTTTGGTCGGTGCCTCGGTGATATTTTCGGCAAGATCAATCTTCACAATAGTCTGCGGAGTGATTACCGCTTGCGTGGTTTGCCCCATAGAGCCAGCCATTCCAACAAAAACAATCAGGCACAAAACCCACGATAATACCGTACCCACAACCATTGCGAGCAGGGTAGCAAGGAAAATCTTAAAAAATTTCATGGTACTCAAATTTTTAAGTTAAAAAACATTTTCAGTAATACAAAGATATAAAAAAAATAGGGTAGAGTGTAACATCGTGCCAAAAAAATCTCTATATTTGCATCAGCAAAGGTTCGCAACGACCCATTTTGGGGGTTGCGATGAAAAGGGAATCGGGTGAAAATCCCGGACAGTCCTCGCTGCTGTAAATCCGCCACGCATTTTTGTGTGGTTATTACTGCCGAAAATCTTTGCCACTGACCGCTAATGGGTTGGGAAGGCATCGGCAATGGATAAGTCAGAAGACCTGCCTCTGCGTTTAAGGAATTTTTACCTGCGGCGGACGGGTTAAAAATCATCGGGACTTATCCTTATTATTAGAGTAGGTATCTGAACGATTTTCTATCGACATTGGGCGTAAAGTCTTTTGTTTTTGGTTTCGCACAGGGGGTATTCCATTGTGCGATGTGACGCTTTTTACCCAAATTTATGTTAAACAACTAAAAACAAAAGAGTATGAAAAAGATTTTCTTGATTCTTGCGCTTGGCGCAATGGTGGCTTCGTGTGCGCCCGACAACAACGAGGGCAACGAGGGCGATGGCAAAACCCGTGTAACCTTGACCTTCGAGGGCGACTATTGGAACTCGCTTATCGACAATCCGCAGTACAATGGCGAGTTGCTCTACAAGCAGGAGGGCTACTCGTGGTACGACGAGGCAACCGACCTTTACAGCACCGTAAATGAGCTGTGGTACACCGCAGCCTATTGGAATGGTGGTCTTGCCGTGTCGAACTACTACACAACCGACTACACCACCACAACCTCGTTTATGGAGCAACTCACAGTCTTTACCGAGGGTGCTCATTCGGGCACAAACTGCATCGTAAGTAACGGCTACAAGTGCGATATGATGGGCGATGCTCGCTCGGTGCTTCAATTTAAGAACGGTGAGGGTTTTATCGAGAGTGCGTGGGTGGCACATACGGGCTACTCCTACTTTTCGGCAATGAAGGGTTGCGATATGGCAGAGCCTTTGACCGCCGAGCAGTCTATTTGGATCGAGGCAAAGGGCTATACGCTTGACGCAGAGGGCAATGAGGTTGAGGGTAACTCGGTAACGCTCTATCTCTACGAGAATGGCAAAGCTTCGTTCTCGGGGTGGAAAAAGTGGAATTTCTCGTCGCTCGGCAAGGTTCAGAAGGTGAAGTTCGATGTGCAGTGGAACGGCGAAGGCGGCGCAGATAAGTTTATGCATCCGGCATACTTTGCACTTGACGACATCACCGTAGTAAAGGAGTAATTCGCCTAAAAAGAATTTAGTTTAAGGGAGAGGGCTGGGAATCCTCGAAGAGGCTGCAAACAACAATTGCCGCCTCTTTTTGTTTGTCGGAATCAGTCGCAACTCTTTGCGCACCCTTAATGCCCCTAACGCCTCTAACGCCCCTAATTTCGTTGCGCCGTGATGCCCTTCGGGGTTCGCCAGGCTTAATTCAGAAAGAACACAATTCCCACAAAGTGGCAGACGACCGCCAGGTTGATAAGCAGATGCCACACAAGGTGGTGAAATCTAAAACCCTTCTTGGCGTAGAAAATAGCACCCAAAGTGTAGAAGATTCCGCCTGCGCCAATCAGCGCAAGAAGTGGGGTAGAGGCGCTATTCCAAAAGAGAGGGAAGAAGATGACAATCATCCAACCCATAATCAGATAAATCGTAAGGCTAATCGACGGAATCGAACGCTTCGACAGCGACTTGTAGAAGATGCCGAACAACACCATAAGCCACTGAATAATAACGATTAGCGCACCTTGCCAACCACCAATCACCGAGAGGGCAATCGGGGTATAAGAGCCGGCAATGGCGAAGTAAATCATTATGTGGTCGAGGATATGGAATACCGCCTTATGCTTCGACTCGGGAGCCATCGAGTGGTAGAGAGTTGAGCAGAGGAACATCAAAAATATACTGATTACAAAAATCGACACACCAACGCTTGCCAGCACGGGGTTTTCGAGGTTGTGCAGGTATGCCCAAACCGCCGAGAAGGGTAGTGCCAACAACATCAGAATGGTCATCACGCCGTGCGAAACAGAGTTTGCCACCTCCTCGCCAAAGGTGGGAATATATATCAACTTTTTAATTTTGTTTTTCATTGCAATTTGTCTGTTGGGCTCTTTTTCACCTTGCTTGCGTCTGAATTGCTCACATACGCCCAATATGCGTTGTGGTGAGGTTTCGAGCCTATGTTGTCGATGCAAATATAGACAAAATATTAAAACAAAAACCCCGTATTTATGCGCAAATTCTATCTCTTTTCTCGTTAAAAAGAGGTGTGCAATCTTTTTGCACACCTCTAAACGCCTACTCCCAGAAACGCTTTTTGCGATATAGGTCGGCAATTGCCTGCGCCTGCTCCTTAACCTTTTCACGCAACTCCTTCGGCTCCAAAACCTCTACCCAATCGCCCTTGGAGAGGAGCTTGCTTGTAAGCTCTGGCGTGAGGTTGAGGTGGTACTCAAAGTCGCTCGATTCGTTGCCATTGGTAGCAATCTCTCGTTGTGAGTGGTGCAACGGCACCGAGCGCATATACTCGGTCGAAACGCCATAGGTGCGCAACACAACTCGTTGGGGTTTAAGAGCTTCGTTCACGAAGATGCCCACCGTATGGGCGTAGTAGTCGCTTGCGTCAAAGTCCTCCGGCAGAGAGAACACCTCGTCGGTAATCTCCATACGCAGAATGCGGTCGAGGGCGATATTGCGGATCGAGCCACTCTCCTTGAAGCGACCCACAACATACCAACGCTGGTTGTATACACGCATAGCGTAGGGTTGCAGATACAACTCGAACTTCTCGCCCTGGAACGGCTTGTAATCGACAAATAAAACTCTGTTTTGTTGCATTGCATCGACCACCGTTTGGGCAAACTCCGCACCGCTCGGAATCTCCTCGAAAAGGATTCGCTCCTTCATATTGCGCCCCGCCTCGATGGTGTTCGAAATGGCAAACGAGTTGAAGAGCCACTGCTGCGCCGAGTTGTTTTTTAGCTCCTCGGGCTGGGCGATAGAGTATTTGTAAGTGTTGGTGTCGCACACTATTTCCACGCCAAAAAGCTCGGCAATAGCCTCACGATGTTGGTGAAATGTTCGCACTGCCAACGCCTTGCCATCGGTCAAACTGCTCCTGTCCCACAGGTCGCAAATCTCCTTGAAAGTCAGACTTTTGCGCTGCATCAAAGTGTTGATGAGCCATACATAACGGTTGATAGCCTTGCTTGCCATAGTATATTGTTTGTTTGGTTGTTTCGTTGTGCCGTAAATCGTTCCGATTGGTAAATTTTCCACCTGCATAACCCGGTGGAGCCCCAGCGCACCCCCTTAATAGCCCTTACTAGCCTTTAATAACCCTTAATTCTGTTGCGCCTTGACCACCGCCAGGGTTCTGAAAACTAAAAAGCTGATGAGGGAAAGCCCCAGTGCACCCCTTACTAGCCCTTACTAGCCTTTAATAACCCTTAATTATGTTGCGCCTTGACCACTTTCAGAGTTCGGAAAACCCATCCCTCTTCTTGCCCCTCTCAAAAACTTTTCACAAATATAATAAAACCTCTGCAATAATTTTGCATACCCCCGAACTATTTTTGCAACGAAATCGTTTCGATGGACTCTTTTTCCACCGTACTTCGGTAGCCAGATTCGAAAAAAGTAACTAAAAACACAAAATATATGAAAAGAGATTTAACAAACCCAAAAGCAGAAATGCACCCCTTTGTGCATCTGCACACCCACACCGAGTATTCGCTGTTAGATGGTATTGCAAAGATTTCGGAACTTGTCGATAAGGCAATGGCAGACGGAATGCTGGGCATCGCCATTACCGACCACGCCAATATGTATGGCGTTGCGGAGTTTCTCCACTATGTGGAGCGCAAAAACCGAGAACTCGGCACCTCGTTTAAGCCGATTATCGGTTGCGAGGTCTATGTTGCACGCCGAGGAATGGCGCAAAAGGGCGAACGAGAGGACTTTGCCGGCTACCACCTTGTGCTCCTCGCCAAAAACCTTACGGGCTACAAAAACCTCGTAAAAATCGTTTCGAGGTCGTGGTTGGAGGGGTATTATGGTCGCCCTCGCACCGACCACGCCGACTTGGAGCGCTACCACGAAGGGCTTATCTGCTGTTCGGCGTGCATAGGTGGCGAGGTGGCGCAACACATTCTCCATAACGATTTAGCCTCTGCCGAGCGCACAGCAAAGAGGTATAAGGGTATTTTTGGCGAGGATTACTACTTCGAGTTGCACCGCCACAAGCCAACCGTTGAGCGAGCAAATCACAATACCTACAAATTGGAGGCGAAGGTTAATCGCCACCTCGTGCAACTCTCTCGAAAGCTCGGTATAAAGTTGATTTGCGCCAACGATATTCACTTTCTAAACGAGGAGGACGCCGAGGAGCACGACGCTCTTTTGTGCAGAAATTGCGGTAGGAGTGCAGACGACCCTCGCCGTCTTATCTTCTCGAAGCAGGAGTGGCTCAAAACCACCGCCGAGATGAACGGGTTATTTGGCGATATTCCCGAAGCGTTGGAGAATACAATAGAGATTTTCAACAAAGTTGAACACTACTCTATCGACCACGCTCCGTTATTGCCAAAACCCATTCTGCCCGAAGGTGTCGATGAGGTCGAACACCTCGCACGACTCGCCTTCGAGGGGGCATACGAGCGTTTTGGAAAACCACTGCCGGCAGAGGTCAAAGAGCGACTGAAAGCGGAGTTGAAAATCATCAACCGCAATGGTTACCCTGCCTATTTTTTGATGTGGCAAGAGATAATCTCGGCTGCTCGCAAATTGGGTGCGCAAGTGGGTCCGGGCAGAGGCTCGGCTGCGTGTTCGTTGGTGCTGTATTGCCTTGGAATAACGCAGATTGACCCTTTGCGATTTGGCTTGGCGTTTAGCGACTTTTTCGACTCCGAGCGAGGGCTACCTCAAATAAGTTGCGAACTCGATGAAATTGGGCGAAAAAAGGTGCTGAAATGGATAGTTGAGCGATATGGCGAGGAGAGCGTTGCCAATATCGTATCGGGCAAAAAGGGTATTCACTCTTGCGGTGTGGCTCTTTGTGGCGAGGATATTTCAGAGCGAGTGCCGTTGGCTTTTGTTGAGTCGGCGGAGTATGAAAATGCGGTTGTCGTAACGCAGTATGGCGCAGAGCAGTTAATGCGCACGGGCGTTGTGGTGTTGTATATTCTCTCACACACAGCACTTGATACTATTGCAAAGTGTGCGAGTAGGGTAGAGTGCGATATCGAAAATATCCCTCTCGATGATTCGAAAACCCTCGATTTGTTCCGTCAGGGCGGTGTAGGGGGCGTTTTTCGAGCCGCTGCGAACGAGGAGCAACCATTGACTTTTGATAGATTGGTGGAGGCCTATATGTGCCATTGTTCCAATCGGGCACACGCCATCTGCGCCACCCTTTTGGCATATCGAGTAGCCTACCTCCGAGTGCACTACCCTGCTGAATATGCGGAGGCTTGCAATAACCGAAAAAAATAGTAACAAATATGAAGACAAACGATTTAAGAAAGCGAAAAACCTCCTATTACCGGTGGGAAAAGTTGCGCTTGGAGGCACTACTTGCGGTTGTGCAACGCAAATATGAATTTATTGAGATTATACGCAGGTCTAAGAACGAAAAAGATGTAATAGAGAGTGTCGTGCCACGCTTTAATATCTCATTAAGACAAGCCCATTACCTGCTTGGCCTTGAGTTTCGCCAATTGGGTGCGTTGAAATACGAGGAACTTCAAAAGGAGTACGAGGAAGTGTTGCGCTATTACCAAATAGTTGCACCAAACAATAAAAAATTATAAATTTGTAGAAACAAAACTTAAAAAATATGGCAAAGAGTGATTATGCAGAGCCCTTTCACAGCCCTGCTTGGGAATAGAATTAGTCATATGTTTTGTTGTTTTTTAATTTCTACTCAAAATAGCGTGCGCCATTGCTTTGGTCTGCCACGAAGAACTCAAACTCGGGGACATCTCCCTCGTAGTTGTGGCTGATATCTTTGTTCTGGCCCCTCTGGTATTCGAAGATCGCCTCAAAAAGTTTTTCCATATCGAAAAGGTTTATCTCCTCGATAGTCTTATCGTACTGATCGAGTATCTTTTTGCGGTATTTATCGCAAATCCTATCCATAATATGGTGTGGGTTAAAAATCAGGTATACAAAGCATATCTTCTTCGACTTTATCGCCCCCTTGAGCAGACCTGCAGTAATGCCCAAAAAGTGGCAAATAAGCTGTTTTAGGTCGAAGTGTAATATCTCTTGTTCCATCACCTTAAAAGAACACTTAACATACCCCTTTTTACTTTTTTCGGCGGCATAGGTAAAGAACTCTTTTAGTTTGTCGAAAATGGGCTTATACACCTCGTTTACTTCAACTTTTCGATGTGAGCCATATATCTCACGACACTTCGCCTCTGCAAAGATTTCAAGCGACGCTTCGTCGGCGGTTTTGCGTGCGTCGAGGTTGGCGGAATGGCCAACAAAAGTCGGTAGCGAAGCCTCAAAGCTGACGCCCTTGTCTACCAACATCTTGTATATAAAACGACTTGACGAGCCGAAACACGCCATTTTTGGCGGATAAATGCCGTAGCGACCTGGTTTCTCCTTGAGTTCGCCACCAGGAGCGTTGTCAAACTGCAATCTAATTGCGTCACACATATCTCCTAATTCGGCTTGAAAAGCGTCGTTTCTCACATAATTTTCATACTCTCTTTCTCCGATTTTGTAGCCAGATATTTGCTCAAGGTTTTTCTCGTCTCGAATTGCAATGTCAATCGCCTTCTGAATGCTGTCAGTCTTTTCGTCTTTCATATTGTAGATATTTTATGTTTCGAATGGCAATGAGATTGATTGTAATTTAAATGCTCCCTATATATAATACGAATGAGAAATTTAATGCTTTGAGAAGTTTTATTGAAATTCGATAAAAACAAAGGTGCTACGGGTTGAATAGAACACAAAAAGCGCCAAAACAAACATGGCCAAAACAGTGTTAAACCCTCGCTTTTTTTTGTGTAAAATAGCCCCCAACCACCGACTAATGGCTAAAAGCCATAAGAAAAATTAAAAAATTCTCAACTCTCAACTCTCAACTCTCAACTTTTTTGTCTAACTTTGCAAGTTAGAACAAACAAAAATCAGTTTTATGTCAAAGGATTTTAAGAGATATCTTATCACTTCGGCTCTGCCGTATGCCAATGGTCCGGTACATATCGGACACCTTGCAGGCGTATATATTCCGTCGGACATCTACACTCGCTACCTCCGTTTGCGTGGTCGTGATGTGATTTCGGTTTGCGGTAGCGACGAGCACGGAGTGCCTATCACAATCAAGGCAAAGA
>JAFVVS010000113.1 GCA_017502025.1 Alistipes sp.
ATGTGACTGTGATAAGCGTGCTTACGCTTGATCTTACCTGTGCCGGTGAAAGAAAAACGCTTCTTTGCAGCGGCATTTGTTTTCATCTTTGGCATAATCGTAAAAATGTTTAATTAGTTAATAAATAGCCCGCAAAGGTAACGAGAAAAAATCAAAATGCAAAATGTAATTGGTTAAAAACAAAAAGTTTTCCGTTTTCCGCTTGCCGTTTTCCGTTTTTTTATACTATCTTTGTGGGTAACAAGAAGCATTATGAATATGATTGAGACACTTAAATTTTACAAGAATTTCCCAAAGGAGGGCATCAACTTTATTGATATTATCCCCTTCTTGCAGTCGAAGAAGGCGTTCCGTGAGGTTGTCGAGGCGTTGAAGAAGGCGACCACCGCACCAAATGTTGCTGCACCAGAGGCTCGTGCATTCCTCTTTACCGCTCCGCTCTTGTCGGAGGAGGGTATCGTTGAGAATATTATCCCGATGCGCAAGAGTGGTAAGTTGCCGTTCAACGATGGCGATTTGATCGAGGTTTGCATCGAGAAGGAGTACGGCTTCGACAAGTTGTACTACCGTTTGAGCGATATCGTTGCGGGCGTTGCCGAGGGCGACACCTTCTATGTAACCATCCTCGACGATGTTTTGGCTACGGGTGGCACTGCGCTCGGTATTGCCGAGTCGCTCGAAAAGCTCACCGTGCATCGTGACGGCAAGCCTTACAAGGTTAAGATCAAGGAGTTTGTATTCCTCGTTGAGATTGAGGAGATTAACGGCAAGGCTCGTTTGGAGAAGATTGCTCCGGTGACATCGTTGATGACGATTTAATATGAGAAAACTACTAATTATTATGGGATTATTATCGCTGTTCGGTTGTTGCAAAAAGAATCCTACCTATCCAACTGATAAGGTGGTGGCAAAGGATGGTTCGGAGATTGTATTTACATTCTTTGCGCACGCATCGTTTGCGATTGAGCACAACGGCAAGCACATATACATCGACCCTGTGGGCGACTTTGCGTGGGAGAAGATGCCGAAGGCAGATGCCATTTTGGTGAGCCACTCGCACTACGACCACTTCGACTTGGCAACAATCGAGAAGATTGCGGGCGAGAAGTGCGCCGTACTCTGCGACAAGACCTCAGCCGAGGCATTCGAGCACGACTGCACCACGATGTTGCCGGGTTGCGTAGCCGAGCCATTCGAGGGTTTGTCGGTAAAGGCTGTTCCGGCATACAACATCAGCGAAGGTCACACCGATTTTCATCCACAGGCTCGTGAGGATTGCGGATATATCCTCACTTTAGGCGGTACGACAATCTATGTTGCGGGCGACACCGAGGATAACGAGGATGTCTTGGCATTACAGGGTGTAGATATCGCATTCTTGCCTGTAAATCAGCCATATACAATGACAATCGAGCAAGCCGAGCGAGTGGTTAAGGCGATTAAGCCTACCCTATTCTACCCTTACCACTATGGTCAGGTGGAGCAAAAGACCGACATCGAGGCGTTGGTAAAGTCGCTCGAAGGCGTTTGCGAAGTCAGGGTTTTCCCGATGGAGTAATGCAAGCAGTTAGGAGTTAGGAGTTAGGAGTTAGAAGTTAGAAGTTAGGAGAGAATGCAAAACCGACGCTGCGGAGCGAGAGCAGAGGGCAAACTTGTTTGCACTATGCCGAGCCGCGAGGAGGAAAAGCCTGCAAAGCAGGGTTAATGCAGAATGCATAATGCAGAATTAAAAAATAATTCTCAATCCTCCATTCTCAATTCTCAATAAAAAGCTAATGGCTAATAGCAAAAACAAATCTGCCGAGCGTTTGCTCGGCAGATTTGTTATGTTACCACCAAAAAATCATAAATGGTGGTGGAAATTTTGTGCTAAACAAGGTAGCGAGTCCGCAGCATAGTAGACCTATGTGAGGAACTCGCTATCCGAAGTGCAGTGCAAAATTTACCCGCCAGAATGATTTTTAATTTCCAACCTCGCAGAGGAACTTGATACGCACCAATCTAATCTCCTCCTCCGAGTACTCGCCACCAAGCTCCTCGATAGCCTCGTCAAGAGAGTCGCTTTCGGCATCCTCCTTGAAGTAGAGGTATATATCTTCGATTTTATCCTCGTCCATATAGTCGGAGAGGTAGTATTGGATATTGAGCTTTGTACCCGAATTTACGATACCCTCAATTTCGGTGAGGAGTTCGTCGAAGGTAAGACCCTTGGCACGAGCAATATCCTCGAAATCGACTTGGCGGTCTATTGATTGGATGATGAAAATCTTATTTCCGGCCTTGTTTGCCACCGACTTAACCACCATATCCTGAGGGCGGATAATATCGTTCTCCTCGACATAGGCTTTGATAAGTTCGATAAACTCCTTACCGAATTTATTAGCCTTACCGACACCCACACCCGAGATATTCTGCATCTCCTCGATAGTGATTGGGTACTGAATAGCCATATCCTGCAACGATGGATCTTGGAAGATGACAAACGGAGGCAGATCGTGCTTCTGCGCCACCTTGCGACGCAAATCTTTCAACATTGCAAAGAGTTGCTCATCCGCTACACCGCCACCCTTTGGTACCGATGCTACTGCCTCACGCTCCTCCTCATCGTAGTCACGATCCTGCGCCACCATAACCTTCTTCGGCTTGGCAATAAACGCCTCGCCTGCCGCATTTACAGAGATGAGTCCATAGTTCTCGATATTCTTATCGATAAGTCCCATAATAAGACCTTGTCGCACAACTGCCGACCAATGGCGGTCGCCCTTGCTCTTGCCTATGCCAAACCACTCCAACTTGGCGTGGCCGTAGCTCTTCATTGCCGCAGTCATCTTACCTACGAGCAACGACACAAGGTGCTCCATCTTGAACTTATCGCCAATAGCCTGCAACGCCTGCAACGCCTTGACCAAATCCTGTGTAGCATCGACCTGTGGTCGTGGGTTGCAACAGTTATCGCATGCACCGCAACCATCCTCGTTGTACTCCTCGCCAAAGTAGTGAAGCAGAGTCTTGCGACGGCACATTGCACTCTCGGCATAAGACTCCGTTTCGAGAAGAAGCAACTTTCCGATCTCCTGCTCGGCAATAGGCTTGCCCTGCATAAACTTTTCGAGCTTCTGGATATCCTTATAATTATAGAAGGTAAGGCAGTGTCCCTCGCCACCATCACGACCGGCACGACCTGTCTCCTGATAGTAGCCTTCGAGCGACTTCGGAATGTCGTAGTGGATAACGAAACGCACATCCGGCTTGTCGATACCCATACCGAAGGCGATTGTTGCGACAATCACATCTATACCCTCTTTCAAGAAGGCATCCTGATTGTCGGCACGAGTCTGTGCATCCATACCGGCGTGGTAGGCACGAGCCTTGATATTGTTCGCCACAAGCAACTCCGCCAACTCCTCGACCTTCTTACGGCTCAAACAGTAGATGATACCGCTCTTGCCCTCGTTCTGCTTGATGTAGCGGATAATATCACGGTCAGGGTCGTTCTTTGGTCGCAACTCGTAGTAGAGATTTGGGCGGTTGAACGACGACTTGAAGACTACGGCATCGGTCATACCGAGGTTCTTCTGAATATCCATCTGCACCTTTGGTGTTGCGGTTGCCGTGAGGGTAATCAGCGGAGCCTGACCGATATCGTTGATGATAGGTCGGATACGGCGATACTCCGGGCGGAAGTCGTGACCCCACTCCGAGATACAGTGCGCCTCGTCGATGGCGTAGAACGAAATCTTTATCTTGCGGAGGAAGGCGATATTATCCTCCTTTGTGAGCGACTCGGGGGCAAAATAGAGCAATTTGGTCTTTCCGGCAAGCACCTCGTCACGCACCTGCTGTACGGCAGCACGGCTCAACGAGGAGTTCAAGAAGTGAGCAATACCCGTATTATCGGAGAAGGTACGCATTGCATCGACCTGATTTTTCATCAGGGCGATAAGTGGCGAGATGATGATTGCCACTCCGTCCATCATCAGAGCGGGAAGTTGATAGCAGAGAGATTTTCCTCCGCCCGTCGGCATCAACACAAAGGTATCTCTACCCGAAAGAAGGTTCATAATGACCTCTTCCTGGTTGCCTTTGAACGAGGTAAAGCCGAAGTACTCTTTCAGCTTCTCACGCAGTAAATTTCTGTCTATCAAAGTTTCTGACATATGTTTTTTGCTCTAAAACTCTATTTTTAACCAAATTTCATATCAAAGATATAAAATTATTTCGGAAAAAATCATAACTTTGTGTGAAAATTATCAGAAAATTTTTTGTTGTATGAGATTATACACCACCGATCTTGTCAAGAAATATAAGGCTCGCACGGTTGTAAACCATGTGTCGATAGATGTTCAGCAGGGCGAAATTGTAGGTCTGCTCGGACCAAACGGAGCTGGTAAAACCACATCGTTCTACATGATTGTGGGACTTATCAAGCCAAACGAGGGCCGCATCTTCCTCGAACACGACGACGGACACATCGACGAACTCACGAAGTTGCCTGTCTATAAGCGTGCGCAGTTGGGCGTGAACTACCTTGCTCAGGAGGCATCGGTATTCCGTCATCTGAGCGTCGAGGACAATATCCGCTCGGTGCTCGAAATGACCAACTACACTAAGGAGTATCAGCGTGACCGTATGGAGTCGCTTATCGAGGAGTTCCGCTTGCAGAAGGTGCGCAAGAGCTATGGTAACCAACTCTCGGGAGGTGAGCGTCGTCGTACCGAGATTGCACGAGCTATCGCAATCAACCCTTCGTTCGTACTGCTCGACGAGCCTTTTGCAGGTGTCGACCCAATTGCTGTGGAGGATATTCAGAGCATTGTTGCCACGCTGAAAAACAAGAATATCGGTGTTATCATCACCGACCACAATGTCGACGAGACACTCGCCATCACCGACCGCACCTACCTGCTTTACGAGGGTAAAATTCTCAAAACGGGTACTGCCGAGGAGTTGGCAGCCGACGAGATGGTACGACGAGTATATCTCGGCAAGAACTTCGAGTTGAAGAAGAATCACAAGTTTGAACTAACAGAGGAGTAAGTTCAAATAATTGACAATTGATAATTGACAATTAGTGGTAAAAACGACAAGCCGTTTTTGTTTTTATTAAATTAACTTTAACTCTTCATTTTGAATTTTGCATTTTGAACTTTGCATTTTAAATTTTGCATTTTGAATTTTGAATTCTGCATTTTGAATTATGGATAAATCTGTCCCCCGAGGGCGACTTTCAGGTACGATAACGCCGCCCTGCTCAAAAAGTTATGCACAACGAGCCCTTGCAGCAGCACTGCTTGCCGAGGGCGAAACAGTACTGCGCAATCTCGATTTTTGCGATGATACACTCTCGGCAATTCGAGTAATCGAGACACTCGGAGCCAAGGTTGAGCGATTAGACGAGCGCACCGTGAAGGTACGAGGCGGTCTTGCGCCACAGAGCAATCTGTTGAATGTTGGCGAGTCGGGCTTGGCTACCCGAATGTTCACCCCTATCGCCTCGCTATGCAATATGCCTATCACCATACAGGGCGAGGGTACTCTGCTCTACCGCCCTATGCATATGATGATTGAGCCGTTGCGCAAACTCGGTGTCGATGTGCGTGATGGCGGAGGTCGTCTGCCTGTGGAGGTGTGCGGACCGATCAAGGGTGGCGAGATTGAGGTTGATGGCTCGGTTTCGTCGCAGTTCCTCACAGGTCTGCTTATGGCGTTGCCATTGGCAGAGGAGGATACCACCATTGCCGTCGAGGATGCTGTTTCGAAGCCTTATCTCGATATGACCATAGATATGGCATCGAAGTTCGGTGTCAATATTCAGCATAACGACTACAAGGAGTTCTATGTCGAGGGCAGCCAGAAGTATGAAGCCACCGACATCGCAATAGAGGGCGATTGGAGTGCTGCGGCAATGATGCTTGTGGCGGGTGCTATCGCCGGAAAAATCACACTGACAAATATCTCGTTGCTCTCCAAGCAGGCGGATGTAGCCATCTGCGATGCGCTTGTGAGAGCCGGTGCTTTGGTTACCAGCGAGCCAAACTCTATAACCGTCGAAGAGCGAGATTTGGTCGCTTTCGAGTTCGATGCAACGCAGTGTCCCGACCTCTTCCCTGCATTGGCAGCATTGGCTGCCGCAGCCGAGGGCGAGAGCGTAATCTATGGCACACACCGCTTGGAGCACAAGGAGTCCAACCGTGCCGAAGCGATTAAGCAGGAGTATGCCAAATTTGGCATCGAGGTGCGCTTGGAGGGCGATGCTATGTATATCAAGGGAGGCGAGATTCACTCGGCAGAGTGCGATAGCCACCACGACCACCGCATTGCTATGTCGGCTGCGGTATCGGCTTTGCGCTCCGTTGGCGAGATTCTAATCCACGATGCAGAGTGCGTAGCCAAGAGTTATCCCGACTTCTTCGAAGTGTTGGAGTCGTTAAGAAAGGAGCAATAGTATGTGGCACAATAGTTTCGGTTCGAAGTTCAAGATAGAGATTTGGGGTGCATCGCATACCCCCGAGATGGGCATACGCATCGAGGGTGTTCCGTCGGGCATATCACTCTACGAAGGCGACTTTATGAGCGATATTCTGCGCCGTAAGGCTTGGGGCAAAGAGACTACTTCTCGCATCGAGAACGATATTCCGACCATTGTTGCCGGTGTTATGAACGGAACGACTTCGGGCGAACCTATCGAGATAACTTTTGCCAACAACAATACCCGCTCCTCGGACTATTCGCAGTTCGAGAGCCACAACCGCCCTTCGCATGTCGATTTCACGGCTCGTGCAAAGTATGGCGAGGGGGTAGATTTACGTGGTAGCGGACAGTTTTCGGGTCGTATGACACTCTTGCTGGTAGCGGCAGGTGTCGTAGCAAAAAAGATAGTCGAAGGGGTAAAATATACCACCAGAATAGTCGAGATTGGTGGCTCACGCAACAAAGCGGAGTTCGACCAAATCGTAACCTCGGCAATGAGCGAAGGCGACTCGGTAGGAGGTGTCATCGAATGCCGTGCAGAGGGCGTAAAGGTGGGTTTGGGCGAGCCATTTTTCGACTCGGCAGAGAGTATCATCTCGCATCTGATGTTCTCGGTGCCTGCGGTTAAGGGTGTGGAGTTCGGCAGTGGATTCGAGGGCGTTAAGTTGCGTGGCTCGGAGCGAAATGACTGCTTCACAGATGGCGAAGGTCACACCGCAACCAACAACGAAGGTGGCATAAACGGTGGTATTACAAATGGCAACGATTTGGTGGTGCGAGTAGCCATAAAACCTACGGCAAGCATCTCCCGTAAGCAGATGACCTACAACAAGGAGTTGGGCGAGGTTGCACCGCTCCGCATCAAGGGTCGTCACGACGCTTGCATTGTTCGTCGTGCTGCGGTAGTTGTCGAGGCGGTAGTTGCTATTGCGCTTGCCGAATTAACTCTCGTCTCTCGTCTTTCGTCTCTCGTCTAAATTTAACTTTTGCGATGACCATCCGTCATATTATACGCACGATAAAGGAGGCAGTGGAGCCACTATATGGCATCCACGAGGCGGAGTCTATTGCCCGAATGGTGGTGTGCGACAAACTCTCGTACAACCTCTCGCAACTCGTTGCGCACTACGACGACGAGGTGGAGATTGCCGCTTTGACGAGCATTGTGGAGGAGTTGCGTAGTGGTCGCCCCGTGCAGTATGTCCTGGGCAAGGCGGAGTTCTGCGAAATGGAGTTCGAGGTTGCGGAGGGGGTGCTTATCCCTCGCCCCGAGACCGAGGAGTTGGTCTATCGCATAGCCCAAAATACGAAAGAGGGGGCGAGAATACTCGATATCGGCACAGGTAGCGGAGCGATAGCCATATCGTTGGCAAAGATGATAGGCGGAGCAAAGGTTGTAGCGGTGGATATCTCACCCGAGGCGTTGGCAATAGCCAAGCGCAATGCCGAGCGACTTGGTGCAGAGGTCGAGTTTGTCGAGGCGGATGCATTGGGCGATTTGAGCCACCTCGGCAAGTTCGATGTAATAGTGTCAAATCCGCCCTACATTCCGCAGAGCGACATTGCGGATATGCGCAAGAATGTGGTCGATTTCGAGCCTCACACCGCACTCTTTGTACCCGACAACGACATTCTGTTGTTCTATCGTGCTACGGCAGAGAATGCGCAGAGAATGCTCTGCGAAGGTGGCTCGATATGGTTCGAGATATACGAAATGGCCGGTAACGAGGTGTGCGAAATGCTCTGCGAAAAGGGCTTCTCACGCAACGAGTTGATAGAGGATGCCAACCTTAAACCGAGAATGGTATGGAGCAGAAGATAAAGCGTGAGCAGAAGACAAAGACACCTCAACAGGCGTTGCAGTCGCTGATGCGTATGTGCGCCCGTTCGGAGCGCTCCTCGGGCGATGCTCTGCGATTGATGAAGCGTTGGGGCTTGACCGACGAGGATGCCCACAAGGTATTGGTGCGCCTGCAAACCGAGCGATTTATAGATGATGCACGCTATGCCGAGGCTTTCGTGCGAGATAAACTCAATTTGAGTGGCTGGGGTGCATACAAGATAAAGATGACACTGCGCACAAAGGGTGTATCGAAGGAGATTATCGATGAGGTGGTTGCTCCGATGCTTGCCGAAACAGATATGACGGAGCGATTGGAGGATATTATGCGTCGCCGTATGCGCACGCTGAAATACAAATCTGCCTACGACGCCAAGACAAAACTGATTCGTTTTGCCGCATCGAGGGGATACGAAATAGAAGAGGCAATAGAGTGCGCCTCGAAGATTGTTGGAGAGTGTGAATAAAAGACAAAAAACTACTATATATGAAGAGATTTTTCGCTATTGTGTTGTTGGCAGTGATGATTTTGCCGATGAGGATATCGGCTCAGTCGTTGAGCAAGCAAAATCAGGCACCTGTAAGTTTCTCGAACTTTGTAACCAATAGCTTTATCAACTACTACACAACGGGCGGAGTGCAGGAGAAGTTGTATGTCGTGACCGACAAGCCTTTTTATAGTGCGGGCGACACAATCTATTTCAGCGCATTCCTCGTAAATTCGATCTACTTCAATCGTACCACCGACACACGATTTATATATGTGGAGTTGATTGATGCAACCGGAAATGTTACCCATCGCTTGCGTGTTATGGGCTCGGGCGGTCGTTTCCATAATGCCATACCACTCTCGGCAAAGACCACCTCGGGAAAATATACCCTGCGTGCATACTCCAAGTGGCAAACCAACCACGATAGCGAGTTGCTCTTTACCCGAGAGTTGGAGATTGGAAACTACATCGACGATGCCGTGCATACCAATATAAAGTATGATTTCGA
The DNA here is from genome assembly GCA_017502025.1 of Alistipes sp. GTDB lineage: Bacteria > Bacteroidota > Bacteroidia > Bacteroidales > Rikenellaceae > Alistipes. Next base: position 9,311 of record JAFVVS010000113.1, read on the forward strand.
TGGCTCGGGCAAGGTTGTAGCTTCGGTCGAGGTTACCAACAACCTCTTCTCTCCGATACCCGACAACACCGTGGAGTACTCGCTCTGCATAAATGGTCGCACCACACGCCATATGACAAGGACCGACAAGGATGGTTTCTTCCGCTTCTCGTTCCGCCCAAGTCCGAATATGGCAGACCACATCCGTATGAACATCAACGCCAACGGTAGAAAGTTGGATAGAAAGGTGCAGTTGCCGTCGTTCGAGGATGATTTCTCGGCGAAGTTCCTGCCCGAAAGTGGAAATCTCGTTGCCGGTATCGACCAAGTTATTGCATTCAAAGCCGTAGGCATAAGCGGTCTTGGCATAGAGGTAGAGGGTGCCGTAGTGACAAAGTCGGGCGTAAAGGTTTGCGACATCCGCACCGAACATTGCGGTATGGGTAGCTTCACGCTCAATGCACAAGCCGACGAGACCTATATTGCTACCCTCTCGACAAAGGATGGTGTAACTCGTTCATTCACTCTGCCTATGGCTCAGCCTTCGGGATGCGTAATCAGCCTTCGTCCCGATACGGCAAACCGCCTACTTCTGCAAATATTCACCACCGAGGCATATCCACGCCACAACCTTGTTGCTATTGTGCAGTCGAGAGGTATTGTAAATTATGTGGTAGAGGATCTGTCGCACGCCTTGCGTATCCCGCTCGAAAAACTCCGCAGCGGTGTGGCACAAGTTACCGTTGTTGACAAACTCACTCGCAAGGTTGTAGCACAGCGACTCTTCTTTGTGCGAGGTGCGGTAGCAAATGCTACAATTACGCCAAGTGTCAAGAAGTTCTCGCCACGAGAGCAAGTGCAGATAGATTTCGCAGTAAAGGGCAGCTCGGGTAACGCCGTAAAGGGCGACTTTGTGGTTGCAGTTACCGATGCCGACCTCTTGAAAGAGAGCGCAAACAGCGACAACATCTTCTCGTATATGCTCCTCAACTCGGAGTTGAAGGGTCATATCGAGAATCCGAAATACTACTTCGAGGCTGACGACGAAAAGCACAATGCACATCTCGACCTTGTGATGCTCACACACGGCTGGCGACGCTACAATATCAACTCTATTTTGGCGGGCAAGAAAGTCGTTATAACCCAGCCTTTCGAGCGAGAGCAGAGCATCACGGGAGGCATAAAGGCTACTATCGGCAAGACTCGCAACACCAGCGTGATGATATTCCGCAACCGCAAGGAGTACCTGGGAGTGCACGACCTCAACAGCAGCAACCGCTTCTTTATCACAGGTATAGATTCGCCCGATACGACGGTATATATTTTGCAGGCACTCAACAAGAATGGTAGCAGCGAGCGAGTACGCATAAAGGTCGATCCTATGGTCTATCCTACCACTCCGACCATTGCCCGAGAGCCATTCAAGCAGGTGCCATTCTCATCTCTCACCGAGGAGTATATGATGCGCTCGAAGCAGACCTATTTCGAAGATGGCGGTATGCCGGTTATCGACATCGATGCGGTGGAGATTGTAGCAAAGCGAAGCGTGACTTACGACTACTCGTCGTCGCTCAACGACTTCAACACCGTAAGTGGCGATATGACTCGCTTTGTCTCGATTTTCGATGCATTGCAGCGTTTCCGCCAGCTCGAAGTCGAGGGTAACAATGTATATGTGCGCTCGAAGAAAATTACTTCGCCTGTAAAGGACAATTGGAGTAGTGGCGATGTAGGTAGCGAAAGTGAATCTGGAGATAGCGGTGGTAGCGAAATTACGGAAGTTGAGATCGATATGGATGACAAGGTCGATTTGATGCCGGCAGTCTATGTCAATGGCACACAGATGGATATGGGTATTATCGATGCCTACCCTATGGAGGAGGTTATCAGCATCTCCTACCTCGACAAGTTCGAATCTATGGCAGCAGGTATGGGCTCCGAGACGGGTGCTATCATTCTCCACGTGAAGAACGTAAACGCCTACCAGAAGTTGCTTATCAACTCTATGGCAGAGGTTGTTGTGCCGGGTTATGCTGCACCTGTGGAGTTCTACGCACCTGACTACTCGGTGAAGAACGACAAGAGCAAGAAGGATAATCGAACTACGATTGCGTGGGTGCCGATGTTGCAGAGCAACTCGTTGGGCGACGCTTCGATTTCGTTCTGGACCGCCGACCGTCAATCGGACTACCGAGTAACTATCGAGGGTATAACCTCCGAAGGAGAACTCCTACACAACGAGTTAATTCTGCAATCGAAGTAGAAAAAGGGGTTATTCAAAAAAAATGGGGGAGAAAGTTGGCAATCTCTCCCATTTTTTGTATATTTGTAAAAACATAAATTAACAACAACTATTATGAGTAATAAGAGAGCTCAATATTGTGTTATTATGGCGGGTGGTGTAGGTACTCGCTTTTGGCCCGAGAGCCGTCAGAGCAAGCCGAAGCAGTTTCTCGATATCTGCGATACGGGAAAGTCGTTCTTGCGTATGACCTACGAGCGATTTGCGCCACTTATACCCACCGAAAATTTCTTGGTGGTGACCAACACTCGCTACAAGGATTTGGTTTTGGAGCATATCCCCGAGTTGAAGGAGGAGCAGGTGTTGTGCGAGCCTATTGGTCGCAACACTGCGCCGTGCATCTGCTATGCCGCCTACCACTTGCGCCATATCGACCCCGAGGCGATGATGATTGTAACCCCTGCCGACCACCTCATCTTGAACGAGGCGGAGTTCCACTCTATCGTGGAGGATACCATCGAATTCGCAACCGAGAATAACGCTTTGATGACCATTGGTCTTACCCCTTCACGCCCCGAGACGGGCTACGGATATATCCAAAAGAGCGACAACTCGAAGATATCTCGTGTGAAGTGCTTCACCGAGAAGCCTAACTTGGAGTTGGCGCAGATATTCGTGCAGTCGGGCGAGTTCTTCTGGAATTCGGGAATCTTTGTTTGGAAGGTCGAGGATATCATCGAGGCGGTGGCAGAGCATCTGCCCGAGCACCACGCACTCTTTGAGGGGGTAGCACCGCTGCTTGGCACTTCGGCAGAGAAGGAGGCTATCGAGCAGGTATTCTCCGAGTGTCGCTCCATATCGATTGACTACGGTGTTATGGAGAAGGCGGAAAATGTATATGTTCGTTGTGGCGACTTCGGATGGAGCGATGTCGGCACTTGGGGCTCGTTGTACCAGCTCTCACGCAAGGATAAATATGCCAATGTCAAGCCCGAGGATAGGTGCTACACCTACAACACACGCTCCTCGATGATCTCTTTGCCGAAGGATAAGGTGGCAATCATAAATGGTTTGCGTGACTATATCGTTGTCGACACCGAGGATGTGTTGCTTATCTGCCCACGAGGCGAGGAGCAGAATATCAAGAAGTATATCGACGAGGTGAAGTATAACACAGGAGATAAGCACATATAAGTTGAGAGTTGAGAGTTGAGAATTAGAAGTTGCGGATTGCACCGCAGGTCTAAACAAAAATACCTTTAATTGTCAATTATCAATTGTCAATTGTCAATTAAAAAAGCAGATGGCTAAAAGCAAAATGAATATTGATACTTTATACAATTCATTTTTAGGCTCTACGGGCGTAACGACCGACTCTCGAAAGATCGAGGTCGGTGCGCTCTTTTTTGCACTGCACGGAGCTTCGTTCGATGGCAACGACTACGCCATTGCGGCATTGGAGCAGGGTGCCTCGGCTGCCGTAATCGACCGAGAGGATATTCTCGAAGCCAACCCCGACTATGCCGAGCGACTTATCTTGGTGGATGACACCTTGCAGGCGTTGCAGGCGTTGGCGCAAGAGCATCGTCGCCGCTTGGCAATACCGATTATCGCCATTGCGGGTAGCAACGGCAAGACCACTACAAAGGAGTTGGTATCGAGAGTATTGGCGGAGAAGTTCGAGGTTTCGACCACAAAGGGCAACCTCAACAACCATATCGGAGTCCCTTTGACACTCCTTTCGATGACCGAAGCGACCGAGTTTGGCGTGGTGGAGATGGGCGCAAGTGCGCAGGGCGAGATTGCTCTGCTCTGCTCGATTGCCGAGCCTAACTACGGCATACTGACCAATATCGGACTCTCGCACCTCGAAGGTTTCGGTGGCGTGGAGGGTATCCGCAAGGGCAAGGGCGAGTTGTTCGACCACCTCGACCAAAATGGTGGTCGTGCCTTTGTTGCCGAGGAGGATAAGGTGCTGTGCGAAATGGCTTGCGAGAGAGAAGACTTGGCAGTCGAATACTACTCCCGCTCGATTGGCGAGGGTTTCAGGAGTAACCTCACGGGCGACTACAACCGCTACAACATCGCTGCTGCGGTGGAGATTGGTCGCTACTTTGGCGTAGCAGATGAACGCATTGCCGAGGCTATCCTCTCGTTCTCGCCCGACAACAACCGCTCGCAAGCGGTCAAGACCGAGCGCAATCAGTTGGTGGTAGATTGCTACAACGCCAACCCTTCGAGTATGGAGGTTGCGTTGGACAATATCGCCACAATGGAGGCGGAGCATAAAGTGCTGATTTTGGGCGATATGCTCGAACTTGGCAAGTGGAGCGAGGAGGCGCACTGCAACATCTTGCGCAAGGCGGACAAGGTCGCTGCGAAAATCATACTCGTGGGTGGCGAGTTCGCCAAGGCGTTTGTCGCAGTTGGCGAGGGGTTGCAAGCCGAATATACGCTCTACCCTACCACTGCCGAGGCGTTGATCGCACTCGACAACGAGCCTATAAGCGGAGCATTGGTACTCCTGAAAGGCTCACGAGGAATAAAGTTGGAGCAGTTGATTGAAAGATTGTAGGAGAAATGGCGCAATTTAATAACGGCAAGTAAGGGCTATTAAGGGCAAGTAAAGGCAAGTAAGGGTATGCGCCCTCTTTACTAGCCGTTACTAGCCGTTACCAACCCTTAATTTACCTGCGCCGTGATAACTTAAAGAGTTCAGAAAACAAAAAATAACTTATGGAGAACAAAAAACAGATTTCACTCCCCAAAAATGCCTATCGTGAATTGAAGGCAGGCGAGGAGTATCAGCCGGTGATGCCGGCGCAGAGCACACCGGCCGAGGCTACGCCATACTCGGTAACAATGGGTGTTATTATGGCGATTATCTTCTCGGCAGCAGCGGCATTCCTCGGTTTGAAGGTTGGTCAGGTATTCGAGGCGGCAATTCCTATCGCAATCTTGGCGGCAGGATTCGGCTCGTTGCGTGGCAAGAATCGCAGTATGCTCGGCGAGAATGTTATTATTCAGTCGATTGGCGCATCTTCGGGTGTAATTGTGGCAGGTGCAATCTTTACACTCCCTGCACTCTACATCCTCGGCTTGGAGGCGCAGTTCTATCAGGTATTCCTCTCGTCGTTGTTGGGTGGCGTATTGGGTATCGTACTGCTTGTGCCCTTCCGCAAATACTTCGTTAAGGATATGCACGGCAAGTACCCATTCCCCGAGGCTACCGCAACTACCGAGGTACTCGTTTCGGGCGAGAAGGGTGGCAAGCAGACCAAGTTATTGGCTGTTGCAGGTCTGCTCGGAGGTCTTTACGACTTTGCAGTATCGTCGTTCGGTGCTTGGGCAGAGAATATCTCTACAAAGATGACCGCTTGGGGCGTTGCCGTAGCGGATAAGTTCAAGGTTGAGTTCTCGATGAACACGGGAGCAACCCTGCTCGGTTTGGGCTACATCATCGGCTTGAAGTATGCCGTAATCATCACCGCAGGCTCGTGTCTTGTGTGGTTTGTGATTGTGCCACTCGTAGGCTACGCATCGGCAGAGGCGGCAGAGATGAGCGCAATGCAGCTCTTCCAGGCGTATGGTCGCCCTATCGGCATTGGCGGTATCGCAATGGCCGGTTTGATTGGTATCATCAAGCAGTCGGGCATTATCAAGCAGGCTGTCGGTTTGGCAGTTAAGGAGTTGGGCGGTAAGAAGAGCGACGGCGCAGCGGTTGAGCGCACCCAGCGTGATATCTCGATGAAGGTTGTCCTCTCGGTGATTATCGCAGTATTGGTTGCAACCGTTGTATTCTTCCAATTTGGCGTTTTGGGTAATTGGTTCCACACCATTATCGCACTCTTGATTGTCTTTGTTATCGCATTCCTCTTTACCACCGTAGCGGCTAATGCAATCGCTATTGTAGGCACAAACCCTGTATCGGGAATGACGCTGATGACCTTGATTCTCTCGTCGTTGGTGCTCGTTTCTATCGGCTTGGAGGGCGAGAAGGGAATGACCGCAGCGTTGATTATCGGAGGTGTAGTTTGCACCGCACTATCTATGGCAGGAGGCTTTATCACCGACCTCAAAATCGGCTATTGGCTCGGCACTACCCCACGCACACAGGAGAAGTGGAAGTTCCTCGGAACATTCGTATCGGCTGCAACCGTTGCGGGTGTGATGATAATTCTCAACAAGACATACGGCTTCGTGGGCGAGAACGCACTGACCGCTCCGCAAGCAAACGCTATGGCGGCAGTTATCAAGCCGTTGATGGAGGGTGGCGAGACTCCTTGGGTGCTCTACTTCGCAGGTGCAGTGTTGGCACTCGTATTGAATTGGATAGGCGTTCCTGCTTTGGCATTCTCGCTCGGTATGTTTATCCCTATGTCGTTGAATGCTCCGCTCGTGGTGGGTGGTGCTATCGCTTGGTTTGTATCGAATCGCTCGAAGGATGAGGCGTTGAATAAGGCTCGCTTCGACCGTGGTACTCTCCTCGCATCGGGCTTTATCGCCGGTGGTGCTCTGATGGGCGTTGTGGCAGCAGTATTGAAGTTCGTAGGCGTGGATTACTATATGGCAGATTGGGCAGCCTCTTCCTCGGCCGAGTGGTTGGCATTGGCCATGTATATCGCCCTTGCAATCTACTTCACCGTTCACACCTTGAAGGCAAAGAAGGAGGAATAACTTTTCGAGTTGAGAATTGAGAGTTGAGAGTTGAGAATTAAAAGCCAATGGCTAATGGCCAATGGCTAAAAGCAAATAGAAAAAACTTTACACTAATTCAAAATCGTCAATGATTAGACTATTTTTGTGCGTTACGCAGTAGCGGAAAGCGGAGCATAGTAAGCCTATGTGAGCATTTACGCTGCAAGTAAGGTGCAAAAAGAGCCAATCAGAACGATTTTCAAAACTAAAAGCAATGGAACTAAAAGAGAGATTTTTGAAATATGTCGCTATCGACACACAGAGTGATGAGAATAGCGAAACTTTCCCTTCGTCAGCGAAGGAGTGTGATTTGTTAAACCTCTTGGTCGAGGAGATGAAGGCTCTCGGCTTGGAGGATGTTTCGATTGACAAGTACGGCTACGCTATGGGTACTATTCCTGCAACAAAAGGTAAGGAGAATGCCCCTGTAATCGGCTTCTTGGCGCATGTGGATACTTCGCCAGATATGAGTGGAGCGAATGTCCGCCCACGCATTATCGAGGAGTACGACGGCAAGGATATTATCCTCAACCCATCACTCACTATGAAGGTTGCGGAGTTTCCGGAGTTGAGCCGTTTTGTGGGTCATACCCTTATCCACACC
>JAFVVS010000114.1 GCA_017502025.1 Alistipes sp.
GACAAATTGAAGCGTACAACGCCGCCCTGGTCGGAAAGAATAGCGTTGCTTATCCTTCCGTTATCTGCGTTTTCATTAAGAACTCCGCCTTGGTTATCTTGGGATTCTCTTGAATCAGTTTGTAACTCTGTTCGAGATTCTCGTCGCATATTGCGTCCAGAATCGCCGCCGAGTCCACTCCCAATTCTCGAAGATATTTCATCACTAACGAACCTTTTTGATATTGCGTCATTGTTTGTACTCCTTATAAATTCGGCTCTTAATCTTGCGTCCGAGATTCTCCTTCTTCTACGAACTCCGAAAGTTGTGCTACCGTTTTCTCTACCGGAGTCTACGATGTAAACATCGCTTCCGTGTTCGATAGCAATTCCGTCCGCAACGCCGTCCTCGTTGTTGTAGATTTTTTTGAGTTCCGTCTTGATATGACGAATCACTTCGTCGCCCACTTTTTCGTAAGGAATGTAGCGAGCGTTCTTTTCTCTATTATACACGATTTGAGCGTCGGAGTCAACCTCTTCCTCGGTCTCCGGGGAGCGAGAAAGAATATATTTTACAAGACGCATATCGCCGGCTTTGCGAGCGGCGTCGAGGTAGAGTTTCTCCGCCTGGCGAAGCATTTTGAGTTGACCTCTTGTTGCCTTGTCTCCAACCTTCGAGAAAGCCTCTTTAAGATTGAGGATTTTATCGACGAGTTTACGAGCGAGGGAGCGGTCGGAAGCAACAATCTTGTCGATGAAGGCTTCCGTTCCGAGAAGGTATTGAGTCTCGTGCGCTGCGACTTCGGTCATAAACTCTCTATAAAGTTTTACCTCTTCCGGAGTAAGACCCATTTGAGCGTTGACTTTTTCGGAGATAATCTTGATTTTGTTCTCGTCGAAGCCGTAGTCTTTTCCAAGAACGGCGCTTTGTGCTTTTTGCCAAAGAGGAATCCTCTTAACCTCTCCGCTTTCGGTTTGAACATCGACAAGAATATCGTCGGATTGAAGGAAGTCTACCATTTTTGCGTATTCTTCCGAGCCTTCTTCAAGGTGGGTAACTTCGTGTACGATAGTCTCCGCCCAGGTGTCATTCTCGAAAGCGTCTGCGCTGATATACATTCTCTCGTTATCTACGAGAGAGCCGTCGAAGGTCTCGTTCGCCTCTGTGATAACGAAGGAGGTATTGAGACCGGAGATTCTATTGAGGGCATTGAGAGCCTTATTAAACTTGCGACGAGCCGCCTTCGCCTTGTCCGACATCTCGGAAGTAAGTACGGAGAACTTTCCAACCGCTTCTCTTGCTTGCTCGATAGTGATATTTTCTCCGAGCGCTTGATGTTCTTCGAGGTAGGCTTGCGCTCTATTCTCGGAGAGCCTATCGAGGTCGGATTGAATCGTCGCTTCGTTGCCACGCAAAGAGAAGGAATAGGAGGTCTTTTTAGGACTTGCAAGTGGTGTGTTTTCGCCGTTCTCGCCGTCTCCGCTCACTCGTGCCTCTTGTACGCCTTCGTCAAACAAGGCGCTTATTTCGGCGCTCATTGAGCCGTCCGGATTGAAAGCCTTTTGGAGACTAAACTTCTCGATAAGACCTTTTCTTCGAGGTTCGGTAACGGATTTAAGAACCTTCTCGATATTGAGATAGTTCTTCTTGGTAGTCTCGGCGATTTTTCTCTCGTTCGTTTCGTCAAGGTTATCTTCTGCTTGAAGGTTGATAGCCTTCTCACGAAGAGAACCTATCTCGGTAAGAGACTCGGAGATGTCCGCTTCTTTGCCAACATATCCGAAGCCAGCCTTCGACATACCATATCCGATAGAACCGCTATAAGCGAGGGCGGTCAAGCCACCGACAAGACCGGCTTCTCCAACGCCTTTCCAATATTCGCCTTTGCCATAATCGGAAAGAGCGTCCGTTCCTTTATAAATGGTTTTGAGAGCCGGGCGAGCGAGTTCCGCCACAACTTCCTCGACGCCTTCTTCCGCCGCATTGAGGGCGACTCTCTTCCAACCGGTTTGTGCTACGGACTTCGTGATACCGTCAAACACACCGGCGCCGGTAAGAGCCTTCGTTGCGCCACCGAAGAGTTTTTCCGTTCCGACTTCTACGAGACCGGAGGCTACGCCATATCCAAGACCGGCGTAGTAGTTTGCGCCTTCGTTGAAGGCTTCCTCGGTAGATGTACCGGCGGCGCTCACGCCCAAGGTAACGAGCGAAGCGGTTTGTGCCGCCGCTTGTGCCGCCGCCACTTGTGCAGCAGAAGCACCGGCGGCAAAGCCGCCGTATGCTCCGTATGTTGCTATGGTAGCGATAACCGCCGGGAGCATTTGACCGATACCGCTCGATATTTGCTCGACGATTCCGCCGTTTTCGAGGTAGGAGTATTTCATAGCCTCTTGGAGAGGATTGCCAACAATCTCTCCGGCGAAGTCGTATGATACCGCTTGCCTCATAGTGTCTTGAAAATCATCGGAGAAGATTCCGCCGACCGCACCAACGGCGGCGATTCCAAGGTCTACGATACCTTCGAGACCTTTAACCGCTCCGGTAAGTACATTTCCGACGACATCTCCGATAGTGGATAAGCCACGAACGAGGAAGTTTGCGCTATTGTTTCGGCTTTCCTCTTCGAGTTGCCTTTGTCTTTCGGCTTCTTGCATTTCCTCTAACGCCTTCTTATCTCTTAAATAGTTGGAATAAGAAATGCGGTTTTCGCGCGCTTGTACTATCGCTTGCGCTCTTGCTCTTCTTTCAGCAGGAGTTAGATTATATGTAGCCATTCTTTTCTCCTATTATGGTTTATATTTCTCGTACATCGCTTTGAGATAATTTTGATAAGTGCCGTACTTTTGCTTATCTGCGTTGTTTCCACGAGCGAACTCACTTTGCGTTCTTATGCCGGGGTTATACTTTGCGACATCGTGATAGGTAAGCGTACCGCTTTGAGCCTTGTTGGAAATCTCACTATCGGAAGGGTATGTAACCGGTTCACTCGACTTGGTGTTTCCGGAACTCTTCCCGGTGGTAAGAAAGGCGGATATTGCATTAGACAAGGCGCTCGTGCTATTATCCGGCTTGACATTTCTCCAACCTTTTGATGTGTAAATGTACATTCTGTTTGCCACGACGCACAACTTTCCTTCGCTCGGAGTTACGCTCTCCGTTCCGGTTGTCAACTTATTCAAAAGTTTCTTTGCGGAATCGTTCGTTACCTCATCTCCGCAAAGGAGGTCGTACTCGGTGTCTCTGTTTCTACTCGTAGAACCGATAGTAATATCAATATCATCGTTATTCCTACCGCTACCCAAACCTTGAACATAGTAGTTGCTATAATCAACCCTCGTGCCGCTATTGATTTGAGCCAAGAAAGAGTTATACTCTTCATCGGTAAGAGTTCCTTTGTGGGATTCGAGAATATTGAGGGCGTCGTAGTATTGAGAAAGTTGCGAGTTGAAGTTTGAGTTGTTCGTAAAGGCGTTGATAGCGGTTGCAATACTCGAATTTCTCTCGCTGTTTGAATAGAACGCCATTCCCTCAATTTGCGTTTTGAGAGCCGTGTAGTTTGCGTCGCCGATAGACGCCTTGTTTTGCTCGATATAGTCGAGCATTTTTTGTCTACCTTGTTCCGTAAGTTTCGTGCCGTCGGTTGTGTAGTTGCTCGGTTCGGCGAGCATTTGTGCGAGTCCGTCTTGAACAACGCCCATTTGAGTCGTATACTTACCGGAGATGTTCGACGATACGGTTGCTTGTGCCGTTGCTTGGAGCGAAGCAAATTGAGAATCGCTAACCTTTCCTCTAAACTGCTCTACAAAGGTGTTCATTTCTTCTTGCGAGGAGAGACCGCTATTGATGATTGCTTCCTGGGCGCTGCTAAAAGCAAGCGCTTGTTCTTGCTCGGTCTTTTTGATTCCTTCTTGGCGAGCATTTTCGGCATTTACATTCGCTACATTCGTTCCTTCTTGGAAGAGCGCTGCGAGTTGTTGGTCGTTGACCTTGCCTCTATATTGCTCTACAAAGGCGTTCATCTCGTCGCCGGTTGTAAAGACGGCGTTGCGAATCGCTTCGAGGGCGGTCGCATAGTTCACGCCTTGCTCCTCGGAGAGCATTTTAGCGTACTCTTGGAGAACATTGTCTACAAGAAGGTTGCCGTTAGCGTCCTTATCGGAAGCAAAAATACCGGCGTCGTA
>JAFVVS010000115.1 GCA_017502025.1 Alistipes sp.
GAGTTCAGAGTTTCAAGCAGGCACTCAAACGGGTCGGTCTTGCCACTCATAACCATCTTGCAGATGTTCACGGAGAAACCGCTTACCAACGCAACGCCCATATCGTTCTCACGAACAGGGATCGTATTGGTTCTGGAGTTTACATTCCAGAAGACCAAGCGAGGAATTTTGTAACCGGCGCTTCTGTACTTGGCTTCAATAACCTTGAACAGATTTGCACTCACGCCGCCATAGCTTCTGCCGTTACAACACACCGCACCATCGAACTCCATATCGGAGATGATAAGAATGTTTGCGGGGATATCCTCTTGGCTCATATTGTTACGAACCGCAGTGCTCAGAATGAGGTCAAACACCGCTTCGATGTTGGTGTTGGCAACCTCATTGTGTCCCAAAGCGATGGAGAGCTTATCGCGCAAACTCTTTCCGGGACTCATATCAACGAACTGAGGACGGGAAGAGAAGGTGATGTACTTATCCTTAAACTCACCGGAAGAACGCTCTGCGAAGTAGATTGCCAAAGCGTTTGCGACTTCAAGAGCCGTCGTGCTCGTGCCACCGACCGTAGTAGTCATCGAACCAGAACCATCGGCAACAACGATTGTGTTACCACAACCCTCAACCAAATCGGGAAGATTTTTCCACAGACCCTCAATGGTTGCGTCATAAGCCTTTAACCTTGTGCGCCATCCATTGCTGTCGGTGTACTTATGCACAATGTCGTGCGGGAAAAGCGTACCGGCATTGATTTTGACTTCACCCTTTTCAAGCTGAGCCAAAAACTCTCTGCGGCGCTCTTCATCGTTACGCAGGAACGCATCGTTGTAAATCAGATTTGCACGGGAAGGAACCGCCTCATACTTGATGTCGCCCCACTGCTTAGCGGACATCTTAACCTCAACGACATCAATGTACTTGCGCAACCAACTGAGGGTTTTACGGTAAGCGCTCTCGGTCATATCGAGGTACTGGCGGATGATCTTAGAATACTTCTTGCTACTTGCAGAAGAAGCGTTGCAGGACGGCAACCACTTCGCAAGCAGAGAAACCGGCTTGTTCTCGTTACAGTTATGAATATCGCTTTCGAGCTGCTTCTTGACATACTCCATCACAACAGGGCGGAGCTTTTCATCGTCGAGCAGAGCCCACATATCATCGAAGCGTCCATACTCAGGAATGAGCGGGATTACCTTTTCGACCATAGCCGGTTCGTAATCCGCAACGAAACTCATTGCGGTTCTGAACAAGCGACGCTCACCCAAACCGCCTCGGATATCTCTGGCGAAGAACAGCCACTTCATAGCGAGGATCTTATCCTCAAAGAACGCTCTTTTGAAGCGTTCAATCACTTCGTTTTCGCTTGCGGAACGCAAAGACGCAACCGCAAAGTTAATGTCGAGAAGACTCTTGCCGGTAGTGCGATAACCCACAGCGCCGTTCTCGGTTACAGACTGGTTGAAGTTTTCCAGCATTTCGTTTTGCATAGCATTCATAAAACTCATAGTTATCTCAATCCTTTCTTAATCTTCCCACTCTCTGCTGAGCACGAAGTCATATCGTTCAATTATGTCGTCAACATAATTGTTTTCGGGGTTATAGATCATATAAGACACAAAAACCGTCCCATCACAGTAGTCCTCTGTAACGGAACGGTAGCTGATGTAATTGTAATTTTCATCAAGTGCATTAAGCACTCTACCGTCGCCGGTTTCTTTGTTGGTTACGAACCCAATGCAACGCTCAACGATAACCAAACCGTTTCGGTTTTCAAGAACTTCGGCAAAGAGTTCAGATGCGTCGTAAAGTTCATACTCATACGGCATATTTGCCAACACATCTTCAACAAACAGGTCTTCAATTTCAACCCATTGATAATCGCCATATTTCAAGCATTTCTCAAGGGTAATGCCTGACTCTGTTTCGGTTTTGTTTACCTCAGCAGGTGCTGTCTTCGTGCAACCGCAAACCGAAAGTATCAGAAGTAACGCTATAAAGCAAATTAACAACCTTTTCATTTCATCACACTCCTTACACGGATACAACCGCATCGTTCTCTGTGAACGGCTGTGTCCACTTGTACGGATTGTAGGTCGTTACAACCTTATTCCAACCGTTACATTCCATATTAGAAATCAGGATACGGTTGTTGGGATCACCCTTAGCCTTGATTTCTTCAAGCGTTTCAACAACGCCGTTAATGAAGTATGTTCCGCTTTCGGCGATAACCTTGCTATCAAGGTCTGCCTCGGTACGCCCTTTGGTGAAAAAGCGGAAACCATAAGGTTTTGCGCCGTACCTTTCGATAATTTCTTTGGACATTTCGATTGCTTTGTTCACATCCCACGAGTCAATTTCTTTGACCGTTTGCTCGGCAACAAATGTTCCTGCGCTGTAGAACTTGACAAAATGTTTTTCCATATAAAACCCTCATTTCATTTTGATTTATGTAATCTCCAAGACGCATTTAATGTAAATCAGATTAGCAGTCTGAGCATTAAAGATTTGCTGTTAGCGTCTTAGAGGGTTTGTAGGAGCCACAAGACATCATTGAAAAATTAACCCATTTAATTTCTTTGTTAAAGTTGCTGTTGATGTCTTTTAGGCAAAAAGCAAGGCACACGGTTTGGCAAAAGTGGGACTCGAACCCACGACATTCAGATTAACAGTCTGATACTATATCCATCTTAGTTATTTCGTCTGAAATTTGCTGTTCGTGCCTTTATGTTGGTCGAGAGGGATGGGCTTGAACCATCATAACAAATGTTGGCGGATTTTCAGTCCGAACATTGCTGCGTAGTCTTGACAAGACTATCATAAGGATTCCGCTGCGTATGCCAATTTCGCCACCTCTCGATGTGGTGGGCAAGGTTGGACTCGAACCAACGAAGCCAAAAGCGCCTGATTTACAGTCAGGTGGAATTGCCACTATCCGACTTGCCCATATCAGTAGTAAAAGTTCGGATAGGATACGAGGCAAATCTTTTTGGAATGCTTCGC
>JAFVVS010000116.1 GCA_017502025.1 Alistipes sp.
CCTTAGCAAGTACGGTGGTGATAGCAGCAGTAAGAGTAGTCTTACCGTGGTCTACGTGTCCGATAGTACCGATGTTTACGTGCGGTTTCGAACGCTCAAATTTTTCTTTTGCCATAGCTTTAATCTATTAATAGTTTTACTAAAAAGTTTTACCTTTATATCGTTAGTATTTAAGGTTCTTATGTGCAGACATACGCAATGCCCCTTTGTTCAAAAGGTGCATTGCATAATGTCTCAACGAGAGCGGAAGACGAGGCTCAAACTCGCGACCCTTAGCTTGGAAGGCTAATGCTCTATCAACTGAGCTACTTCCGCATAAACCCCGGCAAAAAACCGAGGTATTGTGCATTTGCGATTCTTCGCTTATTACTAGTGGGAAGAGATGGATTCGAACCACCGAAGGTAAAAACCAGCAGATTTACAGTCTGCCCCATTTGGCCACTCTGGTATCTTCCCGAGTGAATTGGTAACTGATTTAGAGCCGATGGAGGGATTCGAACCCCCGACCAGCTGATTACAAATCAGCTGCTCTGGCCAACTGAGCTACATCGGCATGTGTTACCAATTGCGGTGCAAAGTAAGCGAAAAAAAATGAAACTGCAAAATTTTTGCACATTTTTTTCTCGTTTTTCAAAGAACACTGTTGATAGCCACCTTGCTATCGCTCGACTTTCGACCCATAATTGCAATCTTCAACCGACGCTTCAAATGGTTAAACCTCGAAAATCGGTGCAAAGATAGAATAGTTTTATGAAAAATAAAACACTCGGGGCAAAAAATCTGCAAAAAGTTGGCGTTTTTTTCGATATTCGCCCATACCTATATATAAATAAAGAGTGGAGAGTGGAGAGCAAGAAGGCAGAAGGAGGATGCAAAGAGAAATCCTCAATTCCCAAATACACAATTTGAAAATTTAACTTTTTATTCATATCTTTGTCTTAACTACAAGATTAACCTTCTTGAATTTATGGGATTAAAGATTTATTCTTCGATTCTCGATAGTTGCGAGGGAGTAGCAGAGCGCATCGAAAATGCACTGCGCAGCACCCCTGCCGACAATATTTGCGGAGTTGTTTGCTGTGGCGTGAGCGATACCGTCGGGTATCATCAACTGCTTGGCGAAGTAAAGTCTGCCATTCATCTCTCATTGGGCAGGAGAGTCCCTGTAACCCTTATTCCGCAGCCACTTTTACCAAACGGAGGTCTTGCCGTCGAGATTTATGCGCTCGACAACGATGCCGACTTCCAAATCAAAGAGCAAAACGGAGTATGCTATGGCATTATCGAGAGTGCAGAGGAGAAGATGCTCTTCGTGGAGGGTATTCCTGCCACCAACTTCTCGGATAAGGTATCGCAGCAGAGCGAAGAGGTCTTTGCAAAGCTCGACACTCTTCTCTCGACATACGGCTTCGAGGTTAGCGATATAGTGCGCCAATGGAACTATATCGGTAACATAGTGGCTTGCAGAGATGGCAAGCAAAACTATCAGGAGTTCAACGATGCTCGCTCTCGCTACTACGCCAAGAGCGAGTGGAGCAACGGCTACCCCGCAGCAACAGGTATTGGCTCGACCGACGGCATAATCGTTGGCGGTATAGCCTTCAAGAAGGCAGACGGCAAGGGTATCTACCCTATCGACAACCCATTGCAGGTGGCGGCTCACACCTACTCCAAGAGTGTGCTTATCGACAATGATGTCAATGCCGTGAAGAGCACTCCGAAGTTTGAGCGAGCAAAGCTTATCGAGAGCGCAGGCGGAGCCTACTGCTTTGTGTCGGGCACGGCGGCTATTCGTGGCGAGGAGAGTGTCGACCCTACCTCGGCAAGGTTGCAGACCATAAAGACCATCGAGAATATCGAGTATCTGGTATCGCAGGAGAACTTGGCACGCTTTGGTAGCAAGCCATACGAGTTGAAATATGCCTTTCTCCACATCTTCGTAAAGCACAAGGAGGACTACGAGGCTATTCGCTCCGTTGTGGAGGAGAGGTGTCCGCAGGTGGCAACCATCTACTCCGTTGCCGATGTGTGCCGTAGCGAACTTTTGGTCGAAATTGAGGGAATCCTAACACTATAACCATATGAAAAAGATCCTTATTTTCACTCTTTGTCTGCTCTTTCCGACAATGGTAGCAATGGCGGCCGACCAATGTCGGGACGAGGTCTTTTTGAGGAGAGCCTACCTTACCGTTACAGGCGCACTGCCTACTACGGAGGAGGCTATCAAGTTCCTCGATAGCACAAATTCGAACAAGCGAGAGGCTTTGGTCGATGAGCTGCTCGACAGCGAGCTTGCGCTCAAATATATGCAGATGCGCTGGGGCGATATTCTCCGTATCAAGTCGGAGTTCCCGAGCAACCTCTGGCCAAACGGAGTGCAGGCATACAACCGCTGGATATACGAGCAGTTGCTCAACAATGTACCATACAACAAGATGGTGCAGAAGTTGCTCCTCTCCGAGGGTAGCAACTTCCGTGCGCCTGCTGCAAACTTCTATCGTGGTTTCCAGAAGCGCTCACCACAAAATTTCTACGCCAACATCAACCTTCTCTTCCTCGGTAATCGAGATTGCAAGGATAATGGCTATCTCTGCTTCTCGCAGGTGAAGTTCAAATCCACAAAGGAGTGGAAGGAGGAGATTGTCTATCTCGACATCCACAAGGAGCTCCCTTGGCAACGCATTGTCTTGGAGGATGGCACTGCGCTCACCCCAAAGCCAAACAACGATTGGCGTGAGGAGTATGTAGCGTGGCTCACATCGCCGAAGAATCGTCGCTTTGCGGAGGTTTTAGTCAATAGAATGTGGTATTGGGCATTCGGCAAGGGCATTGTACACGAGCCGGATGATTGGCACAAGGGCAACAAGCCATCCGACCCGCAGTTGCTTGCCGAGCTGACCGACTACTTCTTGAAGAACAACTTCGATATGAAGCTTCTGATGAAGAAGATTCTCCTTTCGGAGCAGTTCAACTCGAAGGCTGCACCCGAGGGCTTCTATCAGCCTCAACGCCTTCCTGCGGAGGTTATCGTAGATGCTTTGGCATCGACTACGGATATTTGGAGCACCTATCACAGTCGTGTGCCTGAGCCATTCACCTACTATCCGCCAAAGACCCGTTCAACCCACCTCGGCGATGCTACGGTATCCTCGTCGGAGTTGGAGCTCTTCGGTAAGGTGTCGAGAGATGTCTCGTTGGAGAGTCAGCGCAACAACTCTATAACCTCACGACAGTTGCTCTACCTGATGAACTCGTCGGAGCTCGAACAACGCATCCGCAAGAGTGCCGTATTGCAGAAGATTTGTATGCAGAGTGGCAATGTGGCGCAACTTGCCGACGCCATTTCGCTCCTCGTACTTTCGAGAAGGGCGACTCCGCAGGAGGTTGCACTCTACGAGAAGCATATGCAGCAGAACAACCTTCCGTTGGCGGAGGTGGCTGTCGATATTATGTGGATGCAACTCAATAGCAACGAATTCCTCTATAACCACTAAACAGACTACGGCTATGAGAAAGATAACTCTAACACTGATTTTACTGCTGACATTCTGCTTCGTGGCTACGGCACAACGAGCAAAGTCCGTAATTTTGATATATCTCGACGGAGGTCCTGCCCAGACCGAGACCTTCGACCCTAAACCTAATGCCGGTAGAAACTATTATGGCAACTACAAAGGTGTATGCAAAACCAATGTCGAGGGCATCGAGATTGGCGAGAAGTTGCCTCTGTTGGCGACTATGGCGGATAAATACTCTATCATCCGCAGTATGACTCACGGCAGTAATGCCCACGAGACAGGTCACTATGCAATGATTACGGGTGACACCTCGAAGAGCGCCATCGTATATCCGTCGTTCGGTGCGGTAATCTCCTATATGAAGCGAGATACCTACAAGGGTGTGTTGCCTTGCTACATCTCGGTGACCAGCGCAAACAGCCGTTTCAACGAGGGTGGTTTCCTCGGCAATGCATACAAGTCGTTCGATACGGGCGGAAGACCCGAGTCGGATGAGTTTGAGGTTGAAGGTATCGTCAATAAGTTTGTCGACAAGGAGCGTTTGAACAAGCGAATGGCTCTGCTCGATGGCTTCGAGGGCTCGCACAACAAGGAGGTGCTCGACTCGTTGCGTGCAACAAATATGGAGTTTATTTGGGGTGAGAGCCGAGAGGTCTTCAATCTCAAAAACGAGTCCGACTCGGTGCGTCAGCGATATGGCAATAGCCGCCTTGGTCAATCTTGCCTTGTTGCTCGACGACTTGTCGAGGCAGGTGTTCCATTTGTAAATGTCCGCACCACAGGCTGGGATACCCACAAGAAGCACTTCCAGCGAATGAATACAATGTTGCCAGACCTCGACCGTGCAGTTTCGGCACTGCTTGCCGACTTGGATGCACACGGCCTGCTCGACAGCACAATCGTAATGCTCGGTGGCGAGTTTGGTCGCACACCGAAGGTGTTGTGGGAGGCTCCTTGGAATGGTGGTCGTGCCCACTACGGCAAGACATTCAGCTACCTCGTTGCCGGTGGAGGATTTCTCGGTGGCAAAGTTCTCGGTGCAACCGACAAAACAGGCGAGAATGTTATTGAGCGACCTGTTCGCCCTTGCGACCTGATTGGTACCGTCTATCTCCTTATGGGCATCGACCCTTACGGCACATTGCCACATGTTTCGGAGGGCAATCTGCCGATACTCCCTTCGTTGCTCGAAGTAGGCAAGAGCGAGGGGTTACTCTACGAAATTATTGACATAAAAAAGCCAAGCCATGAGAAATAGAAGAATTATATTGGTCATTGTCGGAGCACTCTTGACCATCTCGGCATATGCACAGAAGCTGACTTCGGGATACCTCTTCCCCGCCGGAGGAGAGGTGGGCACAACCGTCGAAATCGAGGCGGGAGGTCTAAATATCAACAAGGCTACCAAGGTTATGTTCAACCACCCCGGCATCAAGGGCGAGGTCTCGCCCGTGGTGGAGAGTTATAGCAGCCGTCGCAAGCGCCGTAGATTGAACGATCAGAGTAGCCCACAGCTTGCCGACAAGGTAAAGATTAAGATTACGATTGCCGAGGATGTGCCTTGCGGTATGTACGACTTGCGTCTGCAAAGCCCTAAGGGTTTGTCGAACAAGTTGCCATTCGAGGTGTCGTCGTACCCTAACTTCATCGAGAGCAAGAAGTCGTCGTTGAAGCAGCCGAACAAGGTCACTTCGCTCCCTGCCGTATTGTGCGGATATGTCACACCTGGCGGTATCGACTACTTCCAATTCTCGGGCAAGAAGGGCGAAACAATCGTCGCATCGGTTAAGGCTCGACTCCTCGTTCCATATATTGCCGACGCTGTTCCGGGATGGTTCCAATCTGTTATCAAGATTGTGGATTCGAAGGGCAAGGAGATTGCCTACTCTGACGACTACCACCACTATGTTGATCCTGTGATTATGGTAACCCTTCCAAAGGATGACAACTACACCCTGATGATTCACGATGCTATATTCAGAGGTCGTGAGGACTTCAACTATCGCATTCAGCTCGGTGTGATACCTTTTGTTACGGGTCGTTACCCGGCATATGGCGTTGCCGGCAAGAAGGTAAAACAAAACTTGGAGGGTGTCAATCTCGACGCATCGAAGGCGACCGTAAAGGTCAATAAGGAGGGCTACAACGAGTTGTACTACACCAACGAGGTCGGCACCTCGAATGCCGTTCCGTTCTACACATTGCCGAGGGGCATCAAACTCATCCACGCACCAAAAGATTGGGCAACATTGAACTACTATACCGCTATTGCCGACTCGCTGACCTCTCAATCGAGGGTAAAGCGATATAAGGTTGAGTGCGAGAAGCGAGTACCGCTTATTATAGAGCTTATCGGTCGCCGAAATGGTTCGAGAATAGATGCCGTAATGCGATTGATGGATAAACGAGGTAATGTTGTGGCAAAGATGGACGACACCGAAGATCCTAATCAGGGTCTTATGACCTTCCACGCCGACCCTGTGCTCAAATACACCCCTAAAATCAACGGCGAGTTGTACCTCGAAGTTGAGGATCTGCATCGAGGTTATGGCAAAGACTACCACTATCTGTTGCGCTGCCACAAGAGTATGCCTTCGTTCAATGCCTTTGTTTCGCCGGCATATATAACCACTCCGTCGGGCGGTACATCGCAGTTCAGAGTCGATATAAAGGGTAGATTGCGTCGCCCTGCAAACCTCGTAATCAAGGGATTGCCAAAGAGCTTCACCACAAGTAGCCTCAATCTGCGTGGTGGCCGTCGCTGGGATGTTTCGATAACCGCACCAAAGGGCGCCGAACCGAAGCGCATTCCGATAGAGTTGAAGATGGAGTACCCGATTGGCAAGGGCGAGCGTGAGCGTGCCGATGTGTTGCCTGTGGATAAGATGATGCAGGCGTTCTACTACGAGCACCACATCCCTGCTGCGGAGTTGGCAGTAAATGTTGTGGAGCCGTCGCCATATCGCCTAACCGTCGCTGTAGATTTGGAGCAGGAGATAGAGTTCTCGATAAACGACGAGACCATACCGTTGAAGATTATGGTCGATAAGAACCCTGACTTCAACGAGCCTATCGAGTTGCTGATAGGCAAGAAGAATTCGATGTTCTCGCTGGAACCTGTCACCATCCAACCAAACGAGACCGAGAAGATTATTGAGTTGAAGCTCAATCGAGCATTGTTGGAGAAGCGATTCAAGGGCAAAAAGAACAAGCCAACTTGGCAGATGTACATCTCGGGTGTCGTTAAGGGCGAATGGGTAAGAGTCGGCAAGGGTCGCCAGATACAGATTTCGAAGTATAACGAGATGACGCCAATCTTCGTCATCAAACTCAAACGATAACAAATTATCGACTAACAAAGACAATAATAGCCCTGCGTGGGGCTATTATTGTCTT
This sequence comes from Alistipes sp., assembly GCA_017502025.1. Lineage (GTDB taxonomy): Bacteria > Bacteroidota > Bacteroidia > Bacteroidales > Rikenellaceae > Alistipes. Next base: position 6,915 of record JAFVVS010000116.1, read on the forward strand.
TATACTTCCCGTCAAAAAGCCGTTTTGCAGCTCTTATTTAGGGTAAATAGACGATTTTTTGCGATTTTTTTCGTGTTTGAGTTGTAAATCAAAAAATTATTTATACCTTTGCACCGCAAAACCACCGAAAAGTGGAGCAAGCCCAGATGGCGGAATCGGTAGACGCGCTGGTCTCAAACACCAGTAGGTTCACCCCTGTGCCGGTTCGACCCCGGCTCTGGGTACGAAAAGAAGGAGAGGATAAAACCTCTCCTTTTTTCGTTTACCCTTCGCCGTGCTCGTTGCTCCTGTGGCGGCTCGGCAGACTTATCTGCGCTATGTAAATGTGCAGTGTTGCTGCGCAACATTAGAATCTTGATTGAAAATCTTATGTTCAAATAAATTTGACATCGGCTTTTCAATCAAGCTTCCAAACCTTCGGTTTTCTGCACATTTCACCTGCTCGGTCTGCTCTCGCCTGTGGAGGACCTTCGACCCACTCAAAGATTATTTGGGTTAGGGGCAGTGTCTAGCAGTGACTAATGGGGAGCTTTTAATCCACATCGACTTTTGCAAGTGCCACCTTAATCGCAGCGGTCGTCTCTTGTCTCTCTCAACTCCGAAGGTTATCAAGGCGCAACGATGATAGGGGTGATAGGGGTAATAGGGGTACTATGGCGTGCGCTGAAAGTTTCTCCCATTAGTCCCATTGGTCTCATTGGTCCCATTGGTCCCATCAAACTCTCAACTCTCCACTCTCAACTCCCAACTCTCAACTAAAAAAGTTTTCCTTTTCCGTTTTTTTGACTAACTTTGTGGTCAAACAAACCAAAAAACAACCTTTTATGAAGAGAATTTTTTCTATCGCAATGATGTTGGTTGCCTTTGTGACCGCATTTGCAGCACAGCCTCGTGCAGAGTATCCACGCCCGCAGTTCGAGCGTAGCGAGTGGGTAAATCTCAATGGCGAGTGGAGCTACGAGCTCGACCTCGCAAACACAGGTTTCGACCGCAAACTTTTCGAGAGCCAGGGTTTCGACGGCAAGATTATCGTTCCATTCTGCCCCGAGTCGAAGCTCTCGGGCGTAGAGTACAAGGATATCATCACCGGTATCTGGTACCACCGCACCATTCAGGCACCTGCCGCTTGGTCGAACAAGAAGATTATGCTCCACTTCGGTGCAGTATATTACGAGTCGGAGGTATATGTTGATGGCAACTTCGTAGGTCGCCACTTCGGAGGCTCGTCGCCATTTGCACTCGATGTTTCAAAGTACCTCGCTGACGGCAAGACTCACAACCTCGTAGTTCGTGCTTTGAGCGACCTCCGCAGCAAGACTCAGGGTGCCGGCAAGCAGTCGTTGCGTTCATACTCGTATGGTTGCGTCTATACCCGCACAACAGGTATCTGGCAGACCGTATGGATGGAGGCTACCGACAACTACTCGCTCGACTATGTGCAGGTAATCACCGACATCGACAACCACCAGGTTATCATCACTCCACGTTACTACCGCACCTCAGCATCGAATGCCCTTACCATCAACATCAAGGATAACGGCAAGCTCGTAGCGAAGAAGCAGGTGGCACAGGTCGAGGGTATGCCTATCGTCATCCCTATGAAGAAGTACCAGACTTGGTCGCCGGAGAATCCAAAGCTCTACGATGTGGAGTATATCATCAGCGACAAGGAGGGCAATGTGCTCGACCGCATCTCGTCGTACCTCGGTATGCGCAAGGTACACACCGATGGTAATAAGGTATATCTCAACAACCAGCCATACTATCAGCGTTTGGTACTCGACCAGGGCTTCTACCCTGACGGCATCTGGACCGCACCAAGCGACGAGGCGTTGAAGCACGATATCGAGATGTCGATGGCGGTAGGTTTCAATGGCGCACGCCTCCACCAGAAGGTCTTCGAGGAGCGTTTCCTCTATTGGGCTGACAAGCTCGGCTACCTCGTATGGGGCGAGTATGCAAGCTGGGGTATCGATCTCGGCTCGCCAATCACCGCACGCAACTTCATCTCGGAGTGGCGAAACATCGTTGTTCGTGACCGCAACCACCCTTCGATCGTAACTTGGACCCCAATGAACGAGACCTGGTATCCTGACAATGTGCAGTACCCACGCCTTGCGAAGGATCTCTACGATGTCACCCACATCACCGACCCTACACGCCCTGTCAATACAGCGAGTGGTGGTACCCTAATCGAGGAGTACGACATCTGCGCTATGCACAACTACGAGCAGAATGGCGAGAAGCTCAAAGCCAAGGTTTATAACCCTGAAACAGGAGAGTTCCACCACAACAAGCCTCGTGAGATGGTTCTTCATCGCCATTCGAGTGGCTGCCCTACCACAGGCGACGCAGTGAGCAAGGCTGAGTTCCACCAGGCTAAATACGACGGCAAGCGACCTTATTTCCTCGACGAGTTCGGAGGTATCAAGTGTTTGGAGGCTAACCCAACCAAGGATGTTGCCGGACGCAAGAGCTCGTGGGGTTATGGCAAATCGGCTCTCACAAAGGAGGA
>JAFVVS010000013.1 GCA_017502025.1 Alistipes sp.
CGGAAGGCGTTTTTCCACTCCTCGCCCTCGGGCTCTCCCATCATACTCATCGCTCCGTGGGTCGAGCCGTGATAGGCTCGGCGCATCGATATCATCTCGGTGCGGTGGGTATATCGCTTCGCCAACTTCAACGCTCCCTCGACCGCCTCGGCTCCCGAATTGAGGAAATAGACACTCTCCAAATCGCCAGGCAACGCCTCGGCAATCTCCACGGCATACTCCACTTGTGGTCGCTCAACCATCTCGCCATAGACCATAATGTGCATATATCGCTCCGCTTGCGCCTTTACCGCCTCGACAACATCTCGGTTGGCGTGGCCTACATTGCTCACCGACACTCCCGAAACGAGGTCGAAATAGCGTTTTCCTTCGGGGGTGTAGAAGAATACACCCTCGGCACGCTCCACACCCACAAGCATAGGCGAAGGCGAAGTCTGGGCAACATTTGCGAGAAACTGACGACGAAGAATTTGTGTGTTCGACATATATTTATTGTTTTTCGATGATCATTATACTTTGGGGCTACTCTGTCAAGGCATCTGCCAAGGCTCTCATCGCCTCTTGATTTTCGGGTTTCATTCGAGAGATAATCGTAACCATTGGCTCGACAATCTCTACCTCCTTCATCTGCTCCAACATCCCACGCATAACACGGCCCGCAGTTGGTGCCCAAGAGCCATTCTCGATGATACCTACACGGCGCTTCTGATAGCCTTTGAGTTGCAGATGGTGCAGAAAATCGTGCATCGGAGGGAAGACATTTGCGTCGTACGACGCAGCAGCAACCACCAAGCGGTCGTACTTGAAGGCATCCTCCACCGCCTCCGCCATATCGTCACGGCAAAGGTCGGCAACGCTAACCTTCACTCCCCTCTCACGCAACATCTCGGCAAAGCTATTCGCCACCACTGCCGTACCTCCGTGAATTGATGCGTGGGCAACAAAGACACCCTTTACCTCAGGCTCATATTTGCTCCAAGTGTCGTAGAGGGAGATGTAATAACCGAGGTTATCACTCAAAACGGGTCCGTGTAGTGGGTAAATCTGTGCTATATCGAGTTGTGCCGCCTTCTTCAACAACGCCTGCACGGGCTGACCATACTTACCACAAATGTTGAAGTAGTAACGACGAGCCTCGCACGCCCACTCCTCATCGTGGCTCAGTGCGCCAAACTTGCCAAAGCCATCTGCCGAGAAGAGAACCTTCTCGCTCTGCTCGTATGTAACCATAACCTCGGGCCAATGGACCATTGGTGCCATAAAAAATTGCAATGTGTGGCGACCAAGCGCAAGGGTGTCGCCCTCCTTCACCACCAGGGTGCGAGCCGAGAGGTCGCACTCGTGGAAGAATTGAGGTATCATCTTAACTGCACGCTCCGATGCCACAATCGTCATCTCGGGATAACGAGCTGCGATAGCGGCAAGGCTTCCTGCGTGGTCGGGCTCCATATGCTGCACCACCAGATAGTCGGGTGTTCTGCCCTGCAAGGCCTCCTCTACATTTGCGAGCCACTCCTCGCATTTGCGGCTATCCACGCTATCCATAATTGCCACCTTCTCGTCGATAATTGCATACGAGTTGTAGGATATGCCATTCGGAATGATGTATTGGCTCTCGAAGAGGTCCAAATCGGTATCATCGACACCGATATATTTGATTGTTTCACTAATAAATGGTTTCATAATCGAGGTTGTTTGTGTGTTTGTAATCTCTATCTGCCACATAACGATTTTGGCAGACGATTTAGTACTAAATGCAAAGATAACAATTTATCTTCGAAAAATTGTTAAATCCACCTCAGAAAGATAGAACAAAAAAGGTGTCGCAAAAATTGCGACACCTCATTATATGAAGAGAGTGTTTTTATTTCTCCTTCAATGCAGCGTGAGCAGCAGCCAAGCGTGCGATAGGCACACGGAATGGCGAGCAGCTTACATAGTTCAAACCAGCGTAGTGGCAGAACTCTACCGACGATGGCTCACCACCGTGCTCACCGCAGATACCGCACTTCAAGTCGAGGCGAGTGCCGCGGCCCTTCATAACAGCCTCACGAACCAACTGACCTACACCATTGCGGTCGAGAACCTTGAATGGGTCTGCCTTGATGATGTTCTTGTCGAGGTATACAGGGAGGAACTTAGCGATATCGTCACGAGAGAATCCGAGAGTCATCTGAGTAAGGTCGTTAGTACCGAACGAGAAGAACTCTGCAACCTCTGCAATCTGGTTAGCAGTTACAGCAGCACGAGGAACCTCGATCATTGTACCTACCAAGTAGTCGATCTTGTCGTTACGCTCTGCGAATACTGCGTTAGCGGTCTCATCGATTACATTCTTCTGGTAGCGCAACTCCTTGTGGTTACCTACGAGTGGAACCATAATCTCAACCTTTACAGGGATGCCGGCAGCCTTAACATTCATTGCAGCCTCGATGATAGCACGAGCCTGCATCTCGGTGATCTCCGGATAGGTGTTACCAAGACGGCAACCACGGTGACCGAGCATAGGGTTCACCTCGTGCAAAGCCTCAACCTTAGCAGCAACCTTCTCGAATGAGATACCCATCTCCTCGGCCATCTCTCGCTGCTCCTTCTCGGTGTGTGGAGCGAACTCGTGCAATGGTGGGTCGAGCAAACGAACGATTACAGGGTAGCCCTTCATAACCTTGAACAAGCCCTCGAAGTCACCACGCTGCATAGGGAGCAACTTAGCCAAAGCTACACGACGACCAGCCTCGTCATCAGCCAAGATCATCTCACGGATAGCCTTGATACGGTCACCCTCGAAGAACATATGCTCTGTACGGCAAAGACCGATACCCTCTGCACCAAATGCGAATGCCTGCTCAGCATCACGAGGAGTATCAGCGTTAGCACGAACCTTCAACTTAGCGTACTTACCTGCCAAATCCATCAACTTACCGAAGTCGCCATCGAGCGAAGCCTCCTGAGTTGCAACCTGACCGAGGTAAACCTCACCGGTCGAACCGTTCAACGAAATCCAATCGCCCTCGTTGATAGTCAAGCCGTTGATCTTGATTGTACGAGCCTTGTAGTCGATATCCAACTCTCCAGCACCCGATACGCAGCACTTACCCATACCACGAGCAACTACGGCAGCGTGCGAAGTCATACCACCACGAGCAGTCAAGATACCTGCTGCGTCGAGCATACCCTTCAAATCCTCTGGCGAAGTCTCGATACGAACGAGGATTGCCTTCTGACCTGTCTCTGCGAGAACCTTCTCAGCATCGTCAGCGAAGAATACTACCGGACCGGTAGCTGCACCCGGAGATGCAGGCAAGCCCTTAACGATAACCTTTGCGTTCTTGATAGCAGCCTTGTCGAATACTGGGTGGAGCAACTCGTCGAGCTTCTCAGGCTCGCAGCGCAAAACTGCGGTCTGCTCGTCGATCAAGCCCTCTGCCAACATATCCATAGCGATCTTCACCATCGCTGCACCGGTACGCTTACCGTTACGGCACTGCAACATCCAAAGCTTACCATCCTGGATGGTGAACTCGATATCCTGCATATCGGTGAAGTACTCCTCCAAGTGGTGCTGAATATCGTTCAACTCCTTGTAAACCTCCGGCATAACCTCTTCGAGTGAAGGATACTTCGATACACGATCCTCCTCCGAGATGTTCTGTGCCTTAGCCCAACGGCGTGAGCCCTCGATAGTAATCTGCTGTGGAGTACGGATACCTGCCACAACATCCTCGCCCTGTGCGTTGATGAGGTACTCACCATTGAAGATATTCTCACCTGTTGCAGCGTCACGAGAGAAAGCAACACCGGTAGCCGAGCTATCGCCCATGTTACCGAATACCATTGCCTGAACATTTACTGCGGTACCCCACTCTGCCGGGATATTGTTCAACTTACGATAGAGGATAGCACGCTCGTTCATCCACGATCCGAATACTGCGCAGATTGCACCCCAGAGCTGATCCCATGGGTTTACCGGGAAGTCCGAACCGGTCTGCTCCTTAACAGCAGCCTTGAACTTGGTAACCAAAACCTTCAAATCCTCAGTTGTGAGGTCGGTATCCATCTCGACACCACGCTCCTCCTTCAACTCCTCGATGATAACCTCGAATGGATCGTGATCCTCCTTCGAAACAGGCTTCATACCGAGAACAACATCACCGTACATCTGTACGAAACGACGGTACGAGTCCCAAGCGAAACGAGGGTTACCCGACAACTGAGCAACAGCCTCAACTGCCTCGTCGTTCATACCGAGGTTGAGGATAGTATCCATCATACCAGGCATCGAAGCACGAGCACCCGAACGAACCGATACGAGGAGTGGCAACTCCTTGTCGCCGAACTTACGGCCGGTCAAAGCCTCAACACGCTTGATAGCGGCCTCAACATCCGGGCGGAGCAACTCGATGATTGCAGCCTGACCGTGCTGGTAGTACTCTGTACAAACATCGGTAGTGATGGTGAATCCCGGAGGTACCGGAATACCGATAAGGTTCATCTCGGCGAGGTTAGCACCCTTACCACCGAGCAACTCTCTCATCTTGCCATTTCCCTCGGCCTCTTTGTTACCGAAGAA
>JAFVVS010000117.1 GCA_017502025.1 Alistipes sp.
GGCGTGGCATAACACCTACACCACCCTCTTCGTCGTCATCACCCTCGAAATCGACCTCGATATCCTCGTCGAGTTCCTCGTTTATGTATCTTTCGTCTGCCATACCTATCCGTTAAAAGAAGAAATCGTCTTGTGCCTGCGATGCTTTCGGTTGCGATTTCTTGGCATTTACTATCGAATCTATCAATCGCTGCTCCGCCTTGGCGATGGAGTCCGCCTTCATCTTCGCCTTCAACTCCGCCTCGATGCGACGCTCATGACGAACTATCGCAGTATCGACCTTCGCCATATCGAGCGTGAGGCGCAACGATACCCTATTGCCGTAGGCAACCTCCTCGCTCGGCAATACCGACTGATGATAGACCCTTGCACGGTTGCGCTCCAATGCCGGCATACCCTCGTCGAACTCTATCTCGCCAATATTCAAACCCGACTCCCAAAGTCGGCTCTTAGCCTCGAACAGCGAGCGACCAAGCACCTGCGGAGCGACAGTCGAGGTGCTATTTGCCGAGACTCCGACACGCAACACCACGCCACTACCCATCTCTGCCTGCAACTCGCTCTCCTCCAAGACCTCCTCGCCATTGATAAACTCCGCCAAGACATAGTTTGTAGCTATATCCTCGGCATATTCGAGGTGGTCGATTGTAAGACCTGCGGTTTCGAGCATATTCTTCGCCTGGCGCAACGAGCGACCCGCCACATAAGGCACTGCGACCATTCGCTGACGCATAGAATTGACCGTAACATAGACCTTGCGACCCGGCTTTACCACCACGCCACCCTTTGGAAGTTGGTCGAGGATAACACCACCCGGATAGGCGGATACATGGAGCGAATCATTAACGATAATCTGCAAATCTCTACGACCTGCAAAGTACTCCGCATCGGTCATCTTCAAACCCACAAAGTCGGGCACGGTACGGCGTGCGCTATGGCGTGTACCGAGAGCCATTGCGATAAATGCCGCAATCGCCAAACCCAAAAACACCAACGCAATAACTACGATATTGTATGCTATTGTATGTTTCTTCAACCAAGACCAAAAACTTTTCATACTATTCAATTTTTAATTGACAATTGCAATTGACAATTAAAGGTATTTTAATTTATAAATTATTATCTCTCAATTATTTACAATAAAAACGAAATCGTTTTTACCATAATTTTCAATTATCAATTTTCAATTATCAATTATATTGTAGTGCGTATCTCGCTCTACGGCTTTGTAGCCTGCCGAGGCGCACATCTTCTCAATCTCTCCAATCGTTAGGCGTGGTCGTTCGTCGGCTGCTCCAGCCATCGAATATATCTTTGTCGAGTCCTCGATTGTGCCGTCGATATCATCCGCACCGAATGACAACGCCATCTCTGCCGTAGCCTTGCCATACATCACCCAATACGCCTTGATGTGAGGTACATTATCGAGTATCAAACGGCTCATTGCCAGAGTTCGCAAATCATCCACCACCGAAGTCTCGCCCAACGACTCCAAGCCATTGTTTGCACTGCGGAATTTCAGCGGAATAAAGGCGTTGAAACCACCCGTTCTATCCTGCAAATCACGCAAGCGCATAAGGTGGTCGATGCGGTGGTCGATCTTCTCGATATGACCATACAACATCGTAGCATTCGAGTCGAAGCCTAACTTGTGTGCCTTCTCGTGCATCTCCAACCACTCCGCCGACGAGCACTTACCCGGGCAAATCTCTGCCCTAATCTTCTCGTCGAAAATCTCGGCCCCACCGCCAGGGATAGACTCCATACCCGCCTCTTTGAGCAGTTGCAAGCCCTCCTCAATCGTCAAGCCCGCCTTGCGAATCATATAGTGCAACTCCACCGCCGTAAATGCCTTTACGCACACCTCGGGCATAATCTCTTTTACACCCCTAATCATCTCGGCATAGTAGTACAAATCTCGCTCGGGATGGACTCCACCAACGATATGAATCTCCGTAGCACCACTCTCTTTGCGAGCCTCAACCTGCGCCAAGACCTCCTCCATCGAGTAGTCCCACGCCCCCGCCTCGCCCTTGCGACGACGGTACGAGCAGAAGCGACACTCAAATAGGCAGATATTGGTAGGTTCAAGGTGGAAGTTCTTGTTGTAGAAGACCTTATCGCCACTCTTGCGCACCTTCGCCTCGGTTGCCAAGCGTGCCAAAAGCCACAGAGGTGCCTTCTCCCAAAGGAGTTTCGCCTCGGTGGCATCTATGCGCTCGCAGCGCATCAACTTCTCGGCAATCTGCTCTATGGTCATACTATTTAGGTGCTTTACGATAGAGATAAATACCAATTCCCGTATAGATGATATTCGGCAACCACACCGCCAACATCGGTGGCAGCGAACCACCCTTTGCAAACTCCTCGAATACTCGGTTGAGCATAATGTAGGAGAAACAGAGGGCTATACCAATACCGATATGCAAACCCGTACCGCCTCGCACCTTGCGAGAGGAGAGCGACACACCGATAAGGGTTAGGATAAATGTTCCTATCGGGTAGGCGTAGCGTGTATGGTGTTCCACCTCGATAAGTCGTATCGAGTCGGAGCCTTTGGCTCGTTGTTGGTCGATAAAGTCGTTCAACTCCACTATATTCATCGTCTTGACCAGCTCCTGCACATTGCCCAGCTCCACAATGTCGAGGTTGAGCAGAGTGTCGAGGTTGCGATGTTGCTCGAAGCTCTCTCTGCCATTGTCGGCAAAGTGACGAGTGATGTATCGCTGTGCTGTCCAACGCTTGGTCTCGGTGTCGAACTTCGCCTCCGAAGCCTCCAAGGTGGAGCACATACGGCTGCCATCGTATTTTTCGAGCGCCATAAACGACGCCTGTGAGGAGTTCTTGTTGAAGCCTCGAAGGTAGAGAAATGTTCCGGGCTCGACCTGACGATAGATGTGGCGGTCGTACTGCACATTGCGTTGTCGAGGGTTGTACTGCGCCTCGAATGCTACACAGGTGCGTTGCGAGATAGGTATCAACCAGAGACTCAAACCGAGCGAAACCATCGTGATGACCAATGCACTGATAAAGTATGGCCACATCAATCGGCGGAAGCTCATACCGCCCGACAACATCGCCACAATCTCGGTCTGATAGGCCAGCTTCGAGGTGAAGAAGATGCAGGCAATAAAGGTAAATAGCGCACTAAATTGGTTTATGAAGAATGGCACGAAGTTCAAGTAGTAGTCAAAAATAATACTCTTGAACGGTGCGTGCGTCTGGGTGAAACCGTCAATCTTCTCTACATAGTCGAAGATAACCACCACCACGATAATCATCGCAATAGCGAAGATGTAGGTTCCGAGGAACTTACGAATGATGTAGCGGTCGAGGATCTTCAACCCCGGCCACCAGCTACGACCTGTTCTATATTGCGGCTCCATTGTTTAATGCAAAATTCAAAATGCAAAATGCAGAATTGAGAATTATCTCTAAACTCTCAACTCTCAACTCTTTTTATAGTCTTCTGCCGAGTTTCTCGACCATCATTGTTTTCCACTGTGCGAAGTCGCCGGCGATGATGTGCTTGCGGGCCTCGCCCACGAGCCACAAGTAGAAGCCCGTATTGTGCAGCGATGCAATCTGCGCCGCCAGCATCTCGCCACACACAACAAGGTGGTGCAAGTATGCCTTCGAGTAGGTGTGGTCGACGAAGGTTGTACCATTCGGATCGATTGGCGAGAAGTCGTTCTCCCACTTCTTATTGCGGATGTTGATAACGCCCTCGCTCGTAAAGAGTTGTCCGTTGCGACCATTGCGAGTAGGCATCACACAGTCGAACATATCCACACCTCGGGCAATACCCTCCAAGATGTTTATCGGAGTACCCACACCCATCAGGTAGCGAGGTTTATTCTCGGGCAACACCGCATTTACGACCTCGATCATCGAGTACATCACCTCGGTAGGTTCACCTACCGCCAAACCTCCAATGGCATAACCATCGGCATTGTACTGCAAGACATTCTCTGCCGCCTTGGCACGAAGGTCCGGGTAGCCACAACCCTGCACAATAGGGAACAACGATTGGTAGTGTCCATACTTTGGCTGGGTCTTGTGGTATTGATTGAAGCAGCGATCGAGCCAACGCTCGGTCAGAGCCAACGACTTGGCAGCATACTCCTTCGGAGCATCGCCCGGAGGACACTCGTCGAATGCCATCATAATGTCGGCACCGATTGTACGCTCGGTATCGATTACGCTCTCAGGCGTGAAGAGGTGGCGTGAGCCGTCGATATGTGACTGGAAGTGGCAACCATCCTCCTTCAATTTGCGACACGCCGCCAACGAGAAGACCTGAAAACCTCCGCTATCGGTAAGCATAGGCTTGTCCCAAGTCGAAAAGCGATGCACACCACCCGCCTCCTCCAAAATCTTCATTCCGGGGCGGAGGTAGAGGTGATAGGTATTTGCCAAGATAATCTGCGCCTTTGCCTCGTCACGAACATCACGATGAAAAATTCCTTTCATCGCCGCCGCAGTACCCACAGGCATAAATATCGGCGTCTGAATTACACCGTGGTCGGTAACAATCTCGCACGCACGTGCGTTGGTTACTGTATCCTTATGTTGTAAAGTAAACTTCATAATCTTGTGCAAATTTACTAATTTTCACGAAATTTTGCGTAAGTTTGCAAAATAATTGACACCTCGACCAAAAGAAATGGAGAAGATATACGACATAATATACAGTGCCTTAATGGCTTACGGCAATTTTGGCATTGCACTCGGAGCTATAATTCTTGCTCTGTTCATAGTTCAGATTGCCCTCCATTTGGGCATCTATGGCAGAGTTGCCTCGTTCCGACTGATGAACAGAAAGCAAATTCGAGAGAGTGAGCCCGCCATTTCGGTTGTCGTACCTCTATTTGCCGAGGATACCGACTATCTCGACACCTCTCTCACCTCGCTCCTCACGCAAGATTACTCGGAGTTTGAAGTTGTGTTGGTATATGTCGGTAACAACAACGATTTTTTTGCCGACATAAAGTCGTTGCAGAGGCTCTATCCTAACCTCTCTCCCGTACATATCGACTACACTCCTCACTACCCTGTGTCGAGGAAAATCGCCCTCAACATCGGCATTAAGAGTGCTAAATACGATTTTGTGGTGATGACCTCATCCGACGCCACACCATCGTCGGAGCGTTGGTTATCGCTTCTGGCAAAGGGTTTCCTCTATGGTGATATAGTGTTGGGTTACAGTGGAATACAACCACAAAGCGGCTTTGCCAATTTCATTTTCAGAGAGTATCAGTTCAACGACTCGATAGCGTGGCTCTCTTCGGCAATTCGCCGTCGCACCTACTCTGCGTCACGCAACGCATTGGGCTTTATGAAGAGCCTCTATTTCGATGTGCGAGGTTTCAACCACCTGAATATGGGCGTTGGCGAAGACGACCTTTTTGTGCAGCAGATTGCCACCCGAGAGAATGTGAGCATCGTGCTCTCGCCTCGTGCCGTAGCCAAGGAGCGCACCTGGGGCGGTTGGAGTTGGTGGTGGCACCGCATCAAGCTCTTGCATACCACTCACCACTACTATCCAAAGGGGGCAATGGCACCCGTTGTTGCCGAGCTCACCCTCCGCACACTCTTCTTTGCGGCCATAACGACAGCACTCGTCTGTATGCCGTGGGAGTTCAAGATTGCAGCCATTGTGGTTGCCTTGCTTCGCTATTTTATGGTGATATTTGCCGTGGTACGCAACGCACGCCGACTTGGCGAGAGCGGCATCGTGGCACTCCACTTCATATACGATTTGATTGAGCCTGTTTTGCGACTCGCTGTGGCGATAACTTCGCTGCGCAGAGGTAAAAAATCGTGGTTATAGAATGGCAATAGGCAGTTACGACATATACGACGATTGCACCCTCGCAAAGATGGTTACCGAAGGTAATAGCGCTGCCTTCGACACCCTTTTTGCACGCCATAGCGATGCAATCTACGCAATGCTGCTCAAATTTACGGGCAACAGCGACGATGTAAATGACCTGATACAGGAGGCCTTTATGAAGGCATATCTGAAAATTGGTCTCTACGACCCGAAGTACGATTTCGGAGCGTGGATATACACCATTGCCCGCAACACCTTTGTCGATTTCAGTCGCTCCCGCAAGAGCAATGCTCTAAACCCAGAAAACCTCTCGCCCGAGATTGACAACACAGCGCAATCCTCATCGCCGACACCCGAGGACTATATCATCAATGCCCAACAGCGTGCGCAAATCGAGCGATATATCTCGATGTTGCCCGAGGATTACCGCCAACTCTTTGAGTTGCGTTTCCTCGATGAGTATAGCTACGAGGAGATTGCCGAAAAGCTCGATATGAAGCTCGGAACGGTAAAAACCCGCATTTTCCGAGTACGAAATATGATGTGTCGCCTTATTACCGAGGGCGAGGAACAGACCAAAAAACAGAACAACAATGGATAGTATAGCACTTATCGAGAAGTATTTTCCGAATCTGACCGACGAGCAACGAGAGCAGTTCTCGAAGCTTGGCGAGGTCTATATGGAGTGGAACTCGAAGATAAATGTCATATCTCGCAAGGATATGGAGCACATCTATCTGCACCATATTCTCCACTCGTTGGCTATCGCCAAGGTGTGCCAATTTGGGGATGGTGCCGAGGTGCTCGATGTTGGTTGCGGAGGTGGTTTTCCGTCGGTGCCGTTGGCGATAATGTTTCCGAATGTTCGTTTCACCTCGTGCGACTCGATAGGCAAGAAAATCAGGGTTGTTGAGGGCGTTTGCGAGGCGGTAGGCATCCGCAATATCCGCACCATAAATGGTCGTGTCGAGCAGCTGAAGCAGCAGTTCGACTACATCGTCTCTCGTGCCGTAACCGATATGCCAACCTTCGTAGGTTGGGTGCGTGGAATGGTGCGCAAGGGCGAGAAGGGCTCGCTTCCGAACGGCATTCTCTACCTCAAAGGTGGCGATTTGACCGAGGAGTTGAAGGCGAGTCGTCGCAAGTGGGAGCGTCACTACATCTCGGAGTTCTTCGAGGAGGAGTTTTTCGAAACAAAACAGGTGGTATATTCTGAGAGTTGAGAGTTGAGAGTTGAGGATTTCAGGAGATATGCGTAGGGCAATTTTAATAGCGGCATTGTTGGTTTCGGTCCTGTCGGTCGAGGCGAAGAGGGTTATTAAGCGTGACTCGATAACAATCTATGGCAGAGTGTTGTGCGAGGATCAGCCTCTTGCCGATGTTGCTGTGTCCGACGGTGTGCATATCGTAAAGACCGACTCGCTCGGTCGCTACGCCATAGCCTCGCATAAGTGGCAAAACAGTGTCTTTGTAATCACCCCTTCGGGTTATGAGCCTGAGTGCCGCAAGCGCATCCTGCCACAATTCTGGGCTACGCTGAAAAAGAAGCGAGAGGTGGCAGAGCAACACGACTTCCACCTTGCGAAACGCAACCAGAGCAACCACCGCATAATCTTTATGTCGAATCTCTATCTGCACAACTCAAACGACGATTTATTGCAGTTCAAGAAGAATACCATACCGGCCGCTCGCCAGATATACAATGAGGTAAAAGACTCGACAGCAGTATATACCATCCTTATGGGAGATATCAGCAACTGCCCACATTGGTACTCCCGAGAGTTCGATGTTGGCGATGCCGTATCGCTTGTGGCTTCGTTGCGCTATCCTACTATGCTCTATACCGTTATGGGCGACCAGGACAACGATGGCGCAATTCCCGGAACGGGTCTTACCGACTACCACGCCGAGCGTCAGTATGTCTATTCGTGCGGTCCGAAGTACTACTCGATGAATATCGGTGATATTCACTATATCGTTCTCGACAACACCGTATTCCGCAACGAGGCCGGCAAGGGCAAATACCCGACCGAGATTGTCGGCAAGCGCAACTACGACCGCTTTGTCACCTCCGACCAGCTCGATTGGTTGCGTCGTGACCTCGCACTGCTCAAAGATAAGAGCCAGCCAATCGTGGTGTGTATGCACCAGACAGCATTTACGGCAAATGGTAGAAATCGCATCTCGAAGCGTTTCAGCAAGCCCGAACTTCTCGACTCGCTGACCAACTGCTTCGCACAATTCAAGAGCGTTCATTTCGTAACTGCCGGCTCACCCGACCGACGAGTATTCCGTGCCAAGGAGTTGCCAAATATCACCAGCCACGAAGTTGGCTCGACCTCGGGAGACCGCTGGAAGACGGGCTACAATGGTTACGAGCAGATTGCAGGAGGAGGTACGCCTGCGGGCTTCGAGATTTTCGATGTCAAGGGGCGCAAAATTGCGTGGCATTACCGCACCGAGAAGGGCGAAACAAAGACCTTCCGCACCTACGATATGGCGAAGGTGGGTGCATACTACAAGGAGAATCTCGATATGCAAAACCTTATAAGAGAGTATCCGAAGACCATTATCGACTACTCCGCACCCGAATTTTCGAAGTATATCTACATAAATTGGTGGGGACAAGAGCCGAAGGCGAAGTTGGAGGTATTCGAGAACAACAAACCGTTGCGTGTGCGCCAAATATGGCAGGCCGACCCACAGTTTGTGGTAACTTCGACGGCTATAACTCTGAAACATAGCCGCAACAAGCCCCGCTTTGGCCGCAACAACTGCCAGCACCTCTTCCGAGTGCAACGCACCTCGCCTACATCGACTATCCGAGTGAAGGCTACCGACCCATTCGGTAGGAGTTACGAGGAGATTATTGCAGGAAGCAAGCCATTTATGCAAGAGTCGAACAGCGAGAGCACCGATGCCACAACGCCCCAAAAAGAGCCAAAGAAAAGGGTTGAAAAAGAGCCAAAGAAAAAGGTAGAGAAAGAACCAAAGAAAAGGGTTGAAAAAGAGGCAAAGAAAAAGGTAGAAAATCAAAAATAATCGCTATCTTTGTATAGATAAAACCAAACCAAAGAGCTATGAAAAGAGTAATTTCGACACTATTAGTTGCTGTTTTTGCATTGGGCGTATCGTTCGAGGCAAAGGCGTGGGGAACGGTAGCACATCACGCTGCCGTACATATTGCGGAGCAAAACCTGACTCCTACAACAAAGAAGGAGATTCGCAAATACCTCGACCACACCCTCACCTACTACGCCACTTGGATGGATCACTATCGTTGCACCGTTCCATACGAGGCGCTCGATTGGTGGCACAATGTTGCGGTAGATGACAAGAACAACATCATAGAGTTGGATGGCCATAGCGGCTATGTACAATCGACACGCATCATCAAGGAGATGAAGGATTACAAGAATCTCTCCGACTCGATTGTTGCCCTCAACATCAAACTCTTGACCCATATGGTGGTCGATCTCCACTGCCCATCGCACAACCGCTACTTGGCTCCGCCATTCGACTGGAAGAAGCCGCAGTGGGCTCCGGGCTACTCGCAGGGACTTCGTTTTAAGTATAAGGGCAAGAAACAGGGTTATCACGGCTTCTGGGATAATTCACCTGCACTCTTTCACAAGGGTTGGAGTTGCGAAACTTTCAACGAGAACTTGGGCAATCTGACAAAGAAAGAGATAAAGAAGGTGTGCAAGGGTACTCTCACCGATTGGGTTAAGCAGAGCGTGAAGGATAACCGAGCATCGTTCAAGTATATCGTTGCGGGCGAGGACTTCGCCAAGGCTCCAAAGGAGCAACAAGAGGAGATGGTGGCGTTGGCTGACCAGCAGTTACAGTATGCAGGCTATCGCTTGGCGCATGTGCTGAACAGCATCTTCGACCCCACATATGGCAAGAAGAAGTAAGCAGATAATTGGGAGATATTATAAAACAGAGATAGGCAAATCGCAACGATTTGCCTATCTCTTTTAACTACTCACTACTCTCTACTCACTCCTCACTATTCGTGGTGGTAGGGTTCGCCCTTGATGATAGTAAAAGCACGATAGAGTTGCTCGGTGAAGATGGCTCGCACAATCTGGTGCGAGAAGGTCATCTTTGAGAGCGATAGTTTGGCATTGGCACGAGCATAGACCGCCTCGGAGAAGCCGTAAGGACCACCAATCATCAGCACCAAGCGACGCACTCCGCTATTCATTCGCTTCTGCAACCACTGCGCAAAGGCGACACTGCGCATCTCCTCGCCAGCCTCGTCGAGTAGCACTACATAGTCGCCAACGGTTACATCTTTGAGCAGCATCTCGCCCTCGGCAACCTTTTGTTGTGGCTCCGAAAGATTCTTGGTATTGCGCAAATCGGGCAGATAGGTTATCGAGAACTTGGCATAGTGGTTTATGCGCTTGGAGTACATATCCACCAACGCCGAAACCTCCTTCATATCGGTCTTGCCTACAACTATCAACTCTATATTCATCGCTACTCTATCCTATCTATATCCGTATTCCACTCTCCATCTGCCGAGGTGCAGATTACAGCACGCTGCTTCTCCACGCCTTTGAGCCATTGGTACGCCTTATACATATTGTAGCCATTGCCAGCCGCATCGCCACCGAGTGCGTAGGCAACAATGCAGGAGTGGTTGCGAGTGCGGTAGTACATAGCCTTCACACGGGCAAGATATTCACCCACAAGCTCGGGGTTGTTCGACGGAGTACCGCCAATCTTGCGATTTGTAGAGTTCTCGTCGGGGTTTATGTTTGCACGCTCCACAACATAGATGCCCAAGCCGTCGCAGATGTCGTAGAACCACTCAGGTTGCGGATTGTCCGGGAGCAGGATATTTACACCTGTCGCCTTCAACGCCTTAATCTCGGCAAGAGCCTCGTTGTAGGTGGTGCGAGCATTGTAGCGAGCCGACTTTACTGTTATAGCCTTGCCATTACGGAGAAGTTTGCCATCGGCAAAGGTCGATGTGCCGGCACCAAGGCGGAATGAGATATACTCACGAGGTTTGCCGTCACGCTTGGTGTAGAGGGTCAAGCGGTAGAGCTTTGGATTTTTGTCGCTCCACAGAAAACGGCTCTCCTCGCCAAGCGAGGTGCGGATGCGGAGCGTATCGATAGTGCGACCTGCCACCGGAAACTCTCGCACGGCGTAGTCAATCAGCTTATTCTCGGGCGAGTAGATGTCGTAACCAACCTGCACAACCTCCTCGAAATTGAAGTCGTTGCGCACGGCAATATCGAGTTCGAGGTTGAGTGTCTTGCCACTCTCGACGATGCGTGCATCGTAGTCGAAGATGTGTTTGCGGTGCTGCGCAAAGAGGTAGGAGCCTCGGAACTGCTCCACAAGGTTGCTCTTCGAGCCGTTGTGCAACTCTATCGACTGCGAACGGCGAAGCAGGAGCAAAATCTCATTGTCGCCCTGACGAAGATAGGGCGAAAGGAGGAAGTCGGCAGGGGTGTATGAGTCCTCGACCGATGCCACCAACTGCTCATTCACCACAAGGTCATACGCCTTGATGGTGTTCTGAATGTGGAGATAGACATTGTAGTCGCTCCACGCCGTAGGCATATTCACGGTCTGACCTACAACCTCGACCTTGCCTACCGCCTCGATGGTCTTGGGAGCAAAGCGGATGTGGCGTTCAGTCTTGGAGTGGTCGTTGCGGAGTGCTGCCTCACGAAGATCGAAGACCGAAAACTCGGTGCGATAGACCTGCTGTGCCGAGAGCGTTGCACACGCCACCAATGCTAGTATAATGGTAGAAAATCTCTTCATAGTATAAAACTTTCTACAAATATGGTGAAAAAGTACGAGATTACAAAGTCGAAAAGACAAAAAAGGCATTGCAGAGTAACCCTGCAATGCCACCTAACCAAATCATTTTTCAATATTGCGACTAAATCGAAATATCCAAAATCTCGAACTTGATAATGCCGGCAGGTACCGAAACCTCTACAACCTCGCCCTTCTTCTTGCCGAGCAAAGCCTTTGCAATAGGGGTGCCAATAGCCAACTTACCCTCACGGAGATTTGCCTCGTTCTCCGAAACGATTGTGTAGGTAACCTCACGCTTGTTGTTGTGGTTGAGAAGTGTTACCTTGCTGAGAATCTGCACCTTATCCTTCTGAATCTTGCTCTCGTCGATAACTCGTGAGTTGTTGAGTGTAGCCTCCAACTGCGCAATACGCATTTCGAGCAAACCCTGTGCCTCTCGTGCAGCATCGTACTCTGCATTCTCCGACAAGTCGCCCTTGTCACGAGCCTCTGCGATAGCCGCAGCCGCAGCAGGACGCTCCACCGAACGCATATGGTCGAGCTCATCCTTCAATTTCTTGTAACCCTCAGCGGTCAAATAATTAATCTGTGCCATATTTATCTCTTTTTTCCTATCTTTCCAAAAACAAAAAAATAAAGAATTCCAACCCCTTCGAGATTGAAACCCTGATTGCTTACGCAGTGCAAAGATAAGGCAAAAAATTGAATTTACAAAAAATAAAGTAATTATCCATTTTTAACTTGCCGAGCAAGACTATAACCGACAAAGATGGGACCAATAAGACAAATGGGACCAATGGGACTAATGGGGAGAGATATTTCCGATTGACTTTAAGCAGATGAGAGCAAGGCGCACAAATTCCCCACCCAAAAACATCAAAAAAGCATTTTAAGCAGATGAGAGCAAGGCAAACAAAATCACCACCATAAAATGTGAGGAAAAATTGTATAAAAAGAGATTTTACAAGGCACAAGAAAACCCGCAAATAGCAACACAAAAAAGCATTTTAAGTAGATGAGAGCAAGGCGCACAAGAAATCCGCTTGCGCAGCATACTAAGCGTATGTGAGCAAGCGGATTATCGAAGTGCAACGAAGCTATCGCTGCTTAAAATGCTTTTTTACATTTTCTTGCCGACATTAGTCTTCTTCGCAACCTTCGCAGCAGTAGCCTTAGTTGCAGCAGCCTTTGGAGCCTTTGCCTTTGGAGCCTTTACTACGGTTGCGTCCTCTACTGCGTCGGTAGCCTTCTTCGCACGTGAACGGCGAGTCTTTGGCTTTGCCTCTGCTGCTGGTGCAGCCGCAGGAGTTACGCCGAGTGTGTATGCCTCGTTGAAATCAACGAACTCGATGATACACATATCAGCACCGTCACCCAAACGGAAGCCGGTCTTCAAAATACGAGTGTAGCCACCTGGACGCTCTGCAATCTTTGGAGCGATAGTACGGAACAACTCGGTAACTGCCTCCTTCTGCTTGAGGTACGAGAATACGATACGGCGCGAGTGGGTTGTATCCTCCTTCGAACGAGTTACGAGTGGCTCGATGAACTGACGAACA
>JAFVVS010000118.1 GCA_017502025.1 Alistipes sp.
CAACTGATAGATTGCAGCAGGGGCATCTGCTTTCGAAGTGCAACCAATGGTTAGCGTGAATATTATGGCAATAATGCTCAATCGAAAAGATGAAACGAAGGTCTGCATAGTCGAAATGTTTTTTATGTGATAATTTTCACCATAAAGGTACAAATATTTTTGGTATAAATATCTATGTGTTGTAAAAAATCACTCCGGAGGGAGGATATAAGCGAAATTTATGCCCATATAAGAAATAAGTATTTGCACAAGATTGAAAAATTTTCTATCTTCGCAGTAGCAAACACGAAAAACTAACAATTTAATACAACACAGACTATGAAGAATTTGAAGGGCTCGAAGACCGAGCAGAATTTGTGGACAGCATTCGCAGGTGAGTCGCAGGCTCGCAACAAGTACTCGTACTACGCTTCGAAGGCGAAGAAGGATGGTTATGTTCAGATTGCAAAGTTGTTCGAGGAGACCGCTAACAACGAGAAGGAGCACGCTAAGCTCTGGTTCAAGTTGCTCGGTGGCATCGGCACAACAGCTGAGAACTTGAAGCACGCAGCCGAGGGCGAGAACTACGAGTGGACCGATATGTATGCAACCTTCGCTAAGGAGGCTCGTGAGGAGGGCTTCGACCACATCGCTAACCTCTTCGAGGGCGTTGCAAAGATCGAGAAGGAGCACGAGGAGCGCTACTTGAAGTTGCTCTCGAATGTTGAGGGTGGCCTCGTATTCTCTCGTGAGGGCGATATGATCTGGCAGTGCTCGAACTGCGGCCACATCGTTATCGGCAAGCAGGCACCTGAGGTTTGCCCTGTATGCGCACACCCACAGGCATACTTCGAGATTAAGGCTGAGAACTATTAGTAGTTCCCCACCAAAAACAGAATAGGGTATCCTTCGACGGGATACCCTATTATTTTGAGGTAGGATGTTGCTACTTGATAAATAGCTCGCCCTCTGCCGGTCGCATCACATCGTTCACCTTTACCACCTTCTCACTCTTCACGGTCACCTGGTGCGAGAGTGGTCGCTTCTGCGAGTCGAAGCCGAGCGAGAGGGTATAATCGCCCTTGGCAAGGTGCCAAGCACTGCGCTTCTCGCTGAACGACATCAGCTCCTCCTGCTTGATGAACATCTCGACCTGACACTCCTCGCCTGGTTGCAAGAGCGGGGTTTTGGCGTAGCTGCGCAGCTCGATAGCAGGGCGGTCAATCTCGGGTTTATGCTCCGAGGAGTAGAGCTGCACCACCTGCTTTGCAGGGTAGTTACCACTATTCTTGACGGTACAACTAACCTCGTAGCCACCCCTCTTCTCCTTGACCTGCATATTGCCCATCTCGAACTGCGAATAGGTCAAGCCATAGCCAAACGGATAGGCAACCTCGATATTGCGTGTTGCGTAGTGGCGATAACCGATATATATATCCTCCTCGTAGTTGGTGTAGTCGATATTCGGGATGTCGTAATATATAGGTTGTTTCTGGTCGAATACACGAGAGAGGTTTTTACCCGACTCGGCACACCACTCCACCTCGTTGTGAGGGAAGTTCTGCGACGGAACATCGGCATACTTCACAGGGAATGTGATTGGGAGGTGTCCCGACGGAGAGCTCTTGCCAAGAAGGGCGTCGGCGATGGAGTTTCCGGCCTCCTGACCCGGAAGCCAAGCCACCAAAATCGCATCCACCTTATCTCGCCAGGATGCAACCTCGACAGGTCCGCAGATGTTGAGTACCACAACAACCTTCTTGCCACGGCTGTGGAAATCACGAGAGACAGCCGCTATCATCGCCTGCTCGTTCATATTGAGGTTGAAATCTCGCTCTATATGGCGGTCGAAAGACTCCGACGAGTTGCGACAAATGGTGATTACTGCAATATCTGCCTCCTCGGCAGCACGGGCCGTATGGTTGCGGATATCTCTCAACTCCACAGGGCGAAGGTCGTAGGTGCACCAACGGCGCAATTTCCAGAATGGAGCCAATCGCTTCTTCTCGTTTTGAATGTGCTTGGTGTAGATTTTATCCATCGTCTCGTTGAGCGACACACCAGCATTTATAAGTCCCTCGTTGAGATTTACCGTGCGACCGTGCAACGAACGCACCGACACACTATTCGACAAGACGAGGTTGTAGGCTCCCGTACCAAAGAGGGCAACCTTCTGCTCCTTTGTAAATGGGAGAGCATTCTGCTCATTCTTCAACAGAACAAAGCCTTCGGGCTCAATCTCACGGGTGAGTTTGCCATTCTCTTCGAGGTTAGGGTTGTTCGAGAATTTATAGCCCTTATGGCGAATGGACTTAACCACCAATTCGAGAACTCGCTTCACGCAACGATCGAGATCCGACTCGGCAAGCTCGCCGCTCTTCACCGCCTCCACGATACGCTTAACCTCGGCATATCGACCAGGCTCGATAAGGTCGTTGCCTGCCCAAATCTGCTTGGCAGCATCATAGCCACCACCCCAATCCGATACAACGATACCCTCGAAGCCCCACTCGTCACGCAAGATGGTTTCGAGCAGACCTCTATCCTCCGATGCGTGGCGACCATTGATGTGGTTGTACGAGGTCATAATCATCCACGGCTGCGACTCCTTGACAGTAATCTCGAAGTTTTTGAGATATATCTCACGCAAAGCTCGCTGCGAAACACGGGCATCGTTATGGAGGCGATTGAGCTCCTGATTATTTACGGCAAGGTGCTTTGGACAAGCACCCACGCCCTCGCTCTCGACTCCGTTTACCATAGCGGCAGCCATCTTACCTGCCAAGAGAGGATCTTCCGAGAAGTACTCGTAGTTGCGACCACAAAGAGGGTTACGCATCATATTTACACCCGGCGCCAAGAGCACATCTATACCATATTCACGACACTCCTCGCCAAGAATTTCGCCAATCTTGTATGTTGCCTCGTTATTCCACGACGATGCGAGGAGAATCTCGGAAGGCACATTGGTTGCAAAATATCTCTTGTCATCGCCCTCTCGCTTTACCGACAAGCGCACCGCCGAAGGTCCATCTGCCATTACAACGGGAGCAATGCCCAAATGCTCGATAGGATAGGTTGTGCCGGCAACTCCCGGAACGAGTTTCTTGGTGTAGCCAATCTCGCCCGCAGCATCCCTGTTGTCTGCCAATCGAGGACCCACGACAAGGTGAGCCTTCTCTTGGAGGGTGAGCTCCTTGATTACTTTATCGATGTTTTTCTCGTTGAGTTGGATCGATTTTGTCGAAGCAGAAACAACTCCTACAATAGCGATTGCACTAATTAAACTGATTAAGAGTTTTTTCATGATAGTAGGTTTTTTGTGTGTTATTTATCACAAAGATAGCGAAAAAAGGGGAAAGACGATGCAGAAAAAAAAGAAAATCTTGCCGAACAAAATACCACCTCGACAGAAAACTGATTTTAAGCAGACGAGAGCAACACCCCACGACCTAATTTCTCGTCAGAAGTCGTGAGGAAAGTGTTTCCACCTCGATAGAAAAATCGTAAATGATTAGGCTATTTTTGAGGCAATCAAAAAGCCCGATGCGCAGCATACTCCTCCAAAAAGCAGAATTGAGTGAGGGAATTTTGCACCAAAGTAAAAATGCTTTTAAGGAGGTAGTTGCAACGCTATCAAAGAAAAATGAGATGGGCGCATACCCGAAGTATGTAACCATCTCATTTTTTGAAGATAAGGAAGCAAATGCCCCTTAAAACATTTTTACTCGAGGTGTGGGCCTGCTGCTACAAGAGCCTTTCCAGCCTCGTTAGTAGTGTACTTGCCGAAGTTCTTGATGAAACGGCCAGCGAGGTCTGCTGCCTTGGTCTCCCACTCTGCTGCATCAGCATAAGTGTCACGAGGATCGAGGATAGCAGGATCTACGCCTGGAAGAGCTGTTGGAACCTCGAAGTCGAATACAGGGATCTTCTTGGTTGGAGCCTCGAGGATAGCGCCGTCGAGGATAGCGTCGATGATACCACGAGTATCCTTGATAGAGATACGCTTGCCTGTACCATTCCAACCTGTGTTTACGAGGTATGCCTTAGCACCGCTCTTCTCCATACGCTTAACGAGCTCCTCAGCGTACTTTGTAGGGTGCAACTCCAAGAATGCCTGACCGAAGCAAGCCGAGAATGTTGGAGTAGGCTCGGTGATACCACGCTCGGTACCTGCCAACTTAGCGGTGAAGCCCGAGAGGAAGTAGTACTTACACTGCTCAGGAGTCAAGATCGAAACCGGAGGCAATACGCCGAATGCATCAGCCGAGAGGAAGATAACATTCTTAGCAGCCGGAGCAGCCGAGATAGGAGTTACGATATTCTCGATGTGGTTGATAGGGTACGAAACACGAGTGTTCTCGGTTACGCTCTTATCGTTGAAGTCGATCTTACCGTTCTCGTCAACTGTTACATTCTCCAAGAGAGCGTCACGCTTGATAGCGTTGTAGATATCCGGCTCAGACTCCTTGTCGAGCTTGATAACCTTTGCATAGCAACCACCCTCGAAGTTGAAGATACCGTTGTCGTCCCAACCGTGCTCGTCGTCACCGATAAGCTGACGCTTAGGGTCGGTCGAGAGGGTTGTCTTACCTGTACCCGAAAGACCGAAGAAGATAGCGGTCTCACCCTTCTCGTTGGTGTTAGCCGAGCAGTGCATCGAAGCGATACCCTGCAATGGGAGGTAGTAGTTCATCATCGAGAACATACCCTTCTTCATCTCACCACCATACCAAGTGTTGAGGATAACCTGCTCACGAGACGAGATGTTGAAGACCACTGCAGTCTCCGAGTTGAGACCGAGCTCCTTGTAGTTCTCAACCTTAGCCTTCGAAGCGTTGTAAACTACGAAGTTAGGCTCG
Organism: Alistipes sp.; assembly: GCA_017502025.1. Lineage (GTDB taxonomy): Bacteria > Bacteroidota > Bacteroidia > Bacteroidales > Rikenellaceae > Alistipes. The sequence goes on from JAFVVS010000118.1 coordinate 4,842, forward strand.
AAGTCCTTCAACTCCTCCTCTGTTGGGCGGATGAACATATTCTTAACGAAGTGAGCCTGCCATGCAACCTCCATAATGAAACGAACCGACATACGAGTGTCCTTGTTAGCACCGCAGAAGCCATCAACAACATAGAGCTTCTTGCCCGAGAGCTCCTTCTGTGCGATACCCTTCAACACTGCCCACGACTCCTCCGAGCAAGGCTTGTTGTCGTTCTTGTAATCCTCCGAAGTCCACCAGATAGTATCCTTCGAGTTCTCGTCCATTACGATGAACTTGTCCTTAGGCGAACGGCCGGTGTAAACACCTGTCATTACATTAACAGCACCGAGCTCAGTCTCCTGTCCCTTGTCGAAACCTGTAAGCTCAGCCTTGGTCTCCTCCTCGAAAAGGAGCTCATACGATGGGTTGTAGATTACCTCGGTAGTGTCGGTAATACCATACTTCAATAAATCTTCTTTCTTGAAAGCCATAGTTTTAATTATTTAATTGTTTAACATCATCTTTCTGTTTCAAAATCTCCGCCATTCGGGGAGATGGCAAGGGGTAATTTTTCATCTTTTTGCAACCCTATTTTGCAACCCGTTTTGCGACTCATTTTGCAACCCGTTTCGCAAAAGCCCCTTTTTCACCGCTGCAAAGATACAACATTTATTTTGAATTGTGAAAAAATTAACACTAAATTTTTCAAAATTTTTCACTCGGGATATAAGTTCACTTATATATTGCCACGCAAAAGGGGTGCCGAACTCGCAGTCCGACACCCCTCATAGGTCTATTGCAAGAGGTGATTATCGCACAATGGCACGATTAACCAGGCTCTTCTTTGGGGCGGCACCCCCCTTCTCCATCTCGGAGGTCTTGAACGGAACCAATACTACCGAGGTGTTTACGGTACAATTGGCTGTTGCTCCAAAGGCAAAAGCATAGTACTCGGTATTAGGGGTGAGATAGCCGTCATACGAGAAACTATCCGTACCCGAAGAGAGAGCATCGGCAAGAGTGGAGCCATACGCCTCGCAGGTATTTTTAAGTTTTACGATGTAATCGAGAGCAAAGTCGATAGGTGCACCAAACTCATCGATAGCACTCTTCTCGATAACATCGAAGTAGTAGGTGTCGTTGTTCGATGGTGTTACGCTAACGAGTGCGCCTGTGGCTGTAACTTGTGAAACAGAGACGCTCAACACATTGTCGCTCGGACCCGATGGTGCAGGCTCCAAGGTCTTGAACGACTTCAAAGCAACCTCCGAAGTGATTACACCCTCGGCTGTTACGCCAAAAGCAAAGGCGTAGTACTCGGTGTTTGGATTAAGATTACCCTCCTGATACTCCCACGAGTCAGGGCCCTGCGAGAGGATTTCGCCGAGCGCCATTTCGTACTGCTCGTAGATGGCTTTGAGTTGCGAGATGTAGTCAGCAACAAACGCCTTTGGCGATGAGTAGTGAGCCATAACACTCTGTGGAACAACATCAAAGAAGTAGGTGTCGGTGTCGTTGCTTGGTGTTACCTCCATTTTGACACTCGTAGAAGTGATGTTCGAAAGTTGAATTGTAAAGGTAAGAGCCGGTGTTGGGTCGTTGTTCTCGCCTGTTCCATCTCCGCTATTCGGAGTGCAAGCAACGCCGACAACAGCAAGCATCGCAAGCATAAAATTAAAAATCTTCTTCATAGTATTTATTGATTGGTAATTGATCATAATGTTGCGTTATTGTTCCAAAGTTTTGAACGGCACGAGGGTTACCTCGGTGGTTATTGTGCCATCGGTGGTTACACCGAATGCAAAGGCGTAATAGTCGGTATTTGGGGCAACCATCGTCGCATCAAACTGATAGCCATCGGCTCCGGCGGAAAGAGACAACGCAAGGTTGCTTCCGTAGAACTCGTTATACTCTTTTATACTCGCTATAACCCTCTTTGCATAGGCTTTTGCATCGGTATATCTCTCCAACTCCGCCTTCGATACAACATCGAAGTAGTAGGTCGCAACGCTATTGCTTGGGGTGACTGCAACATGGGCGCTATTTGCCGAGATATCCGAAACCTTCACCTCGAAGGTCATATCCGCATCGACAACCTCCTCCAAAGTGGTGAATGGCAGGGTAACGACCTCGGTGGTGATGGTGCCATCGGCATCCACGCCAAAAGCAAAGGTGTAATACTCTGTATTGGGAAGAAGACCGAGAAAACGATACTCTTTAACCCCTGTGGATAGAATATCTGCAAGAGTGCAGTTCATCTCCTCACAATACGCCTTCAACTCCGAGACCACCTTTTTGGCATAAGCCTTTGCGGTGGCGTATTTCTCGAATGTAGCCTTCGACACAACATCGAAATAGTAGGTTGTGGTGTTGTCGCTCGGGGTAATCGACACTGTGGCGTTAATCGGTGTTTTGTCCGAAACCTCGATTGCAAATGTAACAGCAGGAGGTGGCGTATTGCCGCCATTGCCACCGTTATCGTCTCCCGACAAACCACCCTCCTCGCCCGAGTTGGTACAAGCAACGCAACATACAGCCAATAATGCAAATATAGATCTAAAAAACCTCCTCATATCCACTCTGCTTTTATATCTCTTATTGTAATTTTGCCGAAATCAGATTGAGGAACTCTTCACGGGTACGCTGGTCGGAGAGGAAAATTCCCGTAAATGCCGAAGTGGTAGTCTTTGAGCCCTGCTTCTCTACACCACGCATCTGCATACACATATGTGATGCCTCGATAACAACCGCTACGCCTACGGGGTTGAGAGCCTCCTGAATGCAGTCACGAATCTGCACGGTAAGTCGCTCCTGCACCTGCAAGCGGCGAGCGAAGCACTCCACAACACGAGCCACCTTTGATAGTCCTGTGATTGTGCCATTAGGGATATAAGCGACATGCGCCTTGCCCACAAATGGGAGCATATGGTGCTCGCATACCGAGAATAGTTCGATATCCTTCACCACAACCATCTGTTTGTACTCCTCCTTGAACATTGCAGACTGCAAGATAGCGATAGGGTCTTGCTCGTAGCCCTTTGTAAGGTACGACCACGCCTTCGCCACACGCTCGGGGGTCTTAATTAAACCCTCACGCTCGGGGTCTTCGCCGAGGAGTCGCAACACCTCGCCATAGTGATATTTCAGTTGTTCAATCTTTTCGAGGTCATATTTGTCCTCACGCTCGTAATTTGCCATAGTTTTTAATTGATAATTGACAATTGAAAATTGACAATTAATGGTATTAATTATTTATTTAATTCTGCATTTTGAATTTTGCATTCTGCATTCTTTCAGTTTTCCGTTTGGAGGAACTCCACAAGTTTTGCCACTGCACGACCACGGTGCGAGATGGCGTTCTTCTCCTCTGCCGACATCTCGGCAAAGGTGCGAGATTCACCCTCGGGAACAAACATAGGGTCGTAGCCGAAGCCCTCTGTGCCCGACATATGGTCGATGATAGAGCCCTCGACAATACCTTCGAAAAGATACTCCTCACCGCCCAAAATCAGCGCAATAACCGTGCGGAAGCGAGCCTTGCGGTTACTCTCGCCTTCGAGGTTTTTCAGCAGCAGAGCGTTGTTTGCGTCGAAGTCGTGCTCATCGCCCGCATAGCGAGCCGAGCGAACACCGGGAGCACCACCCAGGGCATCAACCTCCAAGCCCGTATCATCGGCAAAGCAGTCGGCACCTGTGCGCTCGTGAACATAGCGAGCCTTCAACAAGGCGTTACCTTCGAGCGTCTCGGCAGTCTCGGGAATATCCTCGGTGATACCGCACTCTCGCA
>JAFVVS010000119.1 GCA_017502025.1 Alistipes sp.
CCATAAGCCGAGTTCTGTTTTAGTCCATCATTTATCTACGATGACAATCACTTGCCACCTCTAGCGGTTTACCCCTCGGCATTGGGCGAGCAACCCTTAATTGCCGATATACATAACCTTGCAACCCGTGAGGCGTACTGACCAAGCGACATTGCTGCCCTTGCGGTGGGCTCTTACCCCGCCTTTTCACCCTTACCCCAGGCCGAAACCTACGGCGGTTATTCTCTGTTACGCTACTATACCCTCTCGAATATCAAGCCGTTAACTTGCACGGTGCTCTGTGTTGCTCGGACTTTCCTCCCCCTCTTGCGAGGCAGCGATGAACCGAATCTGCGCTGCAAAGATACAACTTTTTGAAAAAATAGAGCCGTTGTTGCCCACTTTTCCAACTTTTTAACTACCTTCGTAGCAAGAAAAACCAAATTTTTAGAAATAATATGAAAAAACTACTATCAATTTTAGCAACAGTTGTTGCCCTTGTGGCACTCGGTGTTACAACCCTTTCGGCAGCAACCCCTACCGACCGCTCGGTTAAGATTCTCATTATGCCTGACCACCTCGATTGGAACTACAAGTGTGGCGAGAAGCCCGTATTCAGAGTGTTGGTGTTGAAGCACCACTCGCCTATGCAGAATGTGGAGATAAACTACGAGTTGTCGGAGGATAATATGCCGGCACACAAGAGCGAAAAGATGGTGTTGAAGGCTGGCGAGGGCAAGATTCAACTCGGCACAATGAAGGTTCCGGGCTTCTTGCGTTGCGAAGTTGTCGTTAAGGATGGCGATTTCAGCTACACAGGTTGGGCTACCGCAGGCTTCGATGTCGAGAAGATTAAGCCTACGGTCGAAAATCCGGCAGACTTCGACGAGTTCTGGAAGAGGGCTTTGGAGGAGAGCGCAAAGATTCCTATGGAGCCAAAACTCACCCCTGCACCAGAGTATAGTACGGGTACCTATACAGCCTACTATGTGCAGTTCCAGACCTACAAGAAGAGTGTCTATTTCCACGGTTTGCTCACTGTGCCTAACAAGCCTGGCAAGCACCCTGCTGTTATGCGTGTCCCGGGTGCCGGTGTGCGCTCGTATGCCCCAATGACCGAGCTTCCGTTGGATAAGTTCGTGGTGTTGCAGGTGGGTATTCACGGCATCCCTGTAAATCTTCCGAAGGAGGCATACCGCAACCTTTCGAGAGGTGCGTTGTATCAGTACAACCGCTTCAACATTCAGGATCGTGACGCATACTACTACAAGCGAGTATATATAGGTTGTGCTCGTGCCGTCGATTTCCTCTCGGAGCTCGAATGGGTAGATGCCGACCGCATCGCAGTTTGCGGTCACAGCCAGGGCGGTGCTTTGACCTATGTCACCACCTACCTCAATCCGAAAGTTAAGTACTACTACGCACACTATCCGGCACTTGCCGACTTGACAGGCTACCTCCACGGTCGTGGTGGCGGTTGGCCTCACCTCTGGCGCAATGGTGCAGATGCAAATATCGACAAGGCAGCAGCATTGAAGACCATCCCTTACTACGATGTAGTAAATTTTGCTCGCCGAGTGAATGTTCCGGGCGTTATGGCTTGCGGATATAACGATAGAACTTGCTGTCCAACCTCTATGTTCTCGGTCTATAATGTGGTGTCATCTCCGAAGGAGTTGGCTCTCTACAACGAGATTGGCCACTGGCTCTATGTCGAGCAGGAGCACGAGCGTAGCAAGTGGTTGCAGGAGAAACTCAAATAGACAGTTAGGAGTGAGGAGATAGGAGTTAGGAGTTTTTTTAATTCTCCACTTTCAACTCTCAACTTAACAAAATAGAAAGGGGCGAAATTTCCGCCTCTTTCTATTTACAACCCATACTTCGCTGTGTGTCCGAGTGCCGACTCGATGCGCAATAGGCGATTATACTTCGCTGTGCGGTCGGAACGGGAGAGCGAGCCTGTCTTTATCTGCCCCGCATTTACCGCCACGGCAATATCGGCAATGGTGGTATCCTCCGTCTCGCCCGAGCGGTGCGAGATAATGGTCTGCATACCTGCTCGTTGCGCCAACCTTATCGCTTCGAGTGTTTCGGTCAGGGTGCCTATCTGATTGACCTTCACAAGCACCGCATTTCCGCAATGCTCCTCGATGCCTCGGCGGATAAACTCCGTATTCGTTACGAAGAGGTCATCACCCACAATGGCGCATCGCTCGCCCAATTCGGCGGTGAGCATCCGCCACCCCGACCAATCATTCTCCGCCATTCCATCTTCGATGGAGTCGATAGGGTAGTCGTCGACCAGATGTTTCAGAAATGCCACCTGCTCGGCAGGCGAGAACTGCACTCCGCCATTGCCCTCAAACCTCGAATAGTCGTAGATGCCGTTGGTGTAGTACTCCGAAGCGGCGCAGTCGAGGGCAAGCGAAATATCTCGTGGATAGTTATACCCCGCAAGCGTCACTGCCGAGAGGATAGTTTCGAGTGCATCCTCGATACCCTTGAAATTGGGTGCAAAACCGCCCTCATCGCCTACGGCAGTCGAAAGCCCTCGCTTGTGCAGCACCTCTCGCAGTGCGTGAAAGACCTCCGTACCCATCTGCAACGCCTCCGAGAAGGTCGAAGCCCCCACGGGGCGAATCATAAACTCCTGAAAGGCGATAGGTGCATCGGAGTGGCGACCACCATTCACGATATTCATCATCGGCACGGGCAACACCCTCGCATCAACACCACCGATATAACGATATAACGGAAGATTGAGCTCCGTTGCTGCCGCCTTCGCCACCGCCAACGACACTCCGAGTATGGCATTTGCGCCGAGGTGCGACTTTGTCGGTGTGCCGTCGAGGGCACACATCGCCATATCAATCTCCGCCTGCGCCAGCACATTGTGCCCGATAAGGTTTGGTGCGATGGTATGCTTCACGGCTTCTATCGCCTTCAAGACACCCTTTCCGTTGTAGCGAGTTTTGTCGCCATCACGCAATTCGAGTGCCTCGTTTGCGCCGGTCGAAGCACCACTCGGCACGGCAGCACGCCCCACGGCACCACTGCGAGTTACCACATCGACCTCTACGGTCGGATTGCCACGAGAGTCGAGAATCTCTCTCGCCAAAATCTTCGAAATCTCCATAGTTTTACTGTTTTTAGTTGGTTCTGTTGTGGGAAATTTGCAAAGTTTAAGCCAAAGGGGGAGGGGGGGGTGGCGCAGAGAGTAGGGAATATAGGGAGTTTAGGGAGTCTAGGGAGTTTAGCGATGCGCCTATCCCCTAAATTCACTATACTCTCTAAATTCCCTATACTCCCTAAAAGCCAATGGCTAACAGCTAAAAGCCCCAAATATTTTTGGCAATTTAGCCAAAATTTCTTACCTTTGGTAAAAATTCGGATACTATGGCTATTTTTAAGGTTGAAGGCGGTCGCAGACTGCATGGTGAGATTACTCCGCAAGGTGCTAAA
>JAFVVS010000120.1 GCA_017502025.1 Alistipes sp.
CCATTCTTCGGCGGTATTCCTGCTACGGGAGCTATCGCACGAACAATGGCTAACATCAACAATGGCGGTCGCACACCTATCGCAGGTATCGTTCATACCGTGGTTTTGTTGCTCGTGTTGCTCTTCTTGGGTGGCTTGGTAGGCGCAATTCCAATGCCTTGCTTGGCAGGTGTGTTGATTATGGTGTCGTACAATATGAGTGGCTGGCGCACTATTCGTTCGATGTGTCGTCAATCACGCTCGGATATCGCAATTCTCTTCACTACAATGCTCCTGACAATCGTCTTCGACCTCACAATCGCTATCGAGGTAGGTTTGGCTTTGGCAGTAGTTCTCTTTGTGCGTCGAATTATGGAGACCTCGAAGATTTCGGTTTTGCGTGACGAGATGGAGATTCACCACGACGGCGAGGAGGGCGATGTTCAGCTTGCTATCCCTCACGGCGTGGAGGTATACGAGATTAACGGACCACTCTTCTTTGGTGTTGCTACCAAGTTCGAGGAGATGGCAACGATGCGTGACGCAATGCCTATTCGCATTGTCCGTATGCGCAAGGTGTCGTTTATCGATTCGACAGGTTTGCACAACCTCGAAATCTTTATCGAGGCTGCAATCAAGGCGGGGCAACAGGTTATTCTCTCGGGTGTAAACAAGCGAGTTTATAAAGCTATCGAGAGCGCCGGCATTGTCGAGAAGGTTGGCAAGGAAAATGTTCTAAATAACATCGACCAGGCACTTGCTCGTGCCGAGGAGTTGGCAAAAGAGATTAACGAATAAGACCCAATAAGTGAAATTAGAAAAGAGCAAGATGTGTCATCTTGCTCTTTTTAGTTTTCCGTTCTCCGCTTTCCGTTTTCCGTTTAGCAATGATAAATCATTGCCAGGTCGTGATTTGGTGAGCCGGTACCGAGGTAGTCGTTGGTCGGGAACTCCATCGGCATTTTGGTATTCTCGAAACCCAATCGCTCGTACAAACGCTTCGATTCGGTGCTACTCGGAATAAGGGCGATAATGTCGTATTTTTCGCCTATGCAAATTTGTTGCATAGCCCCTTTCAGCAGATTTGATGCGATACCTCGCCCCCTAAATTCGGGCTTTGTTGCCACGGCATAGATGTAGGCAACTCGCTTGCCCCACATATCGAGCGGCACCACAAAGAACATCGACACAACCTCGCCATTCTCCTTGTGGATAAAGGGTTGAGCGTCGTCGTGGCGAACAAAAAACGCATCTATCTCCGCCACTTCGTCGCCAAAAATATCGTGCCACATCTGTCGCATCTCTCGCTGCTCGGAGGTGAGATGCAGAGCCGAAATTTTGTCGAGCAAAAGCGCAGGATAGTAGGACATCTTGGCAAAGCGAAGCCCCTCCAAACCGAGGTCATCCTCTCGATTTAAGAACTCAAACTCCTCTTCGAGCGACTGCGCCATAAGGCGATTTATCATCGTGGATGCCCCCTGTACTACGCTATCGTACTTCTCGATATGGACACAAAAGGTCTTGTTCGTAATCGGCGTACCATACGAAAATGCCACGGGCGCACCGTCGGCATAGAGCACCAAACCTCGCAGACCAAGAGCATCGAAATTGTCGAATGCTCGATGTATCGCACGCTGCTCTGCCAACTCCGTTTCCCCAATTTCACGCCCCTGCAACCACCTATCGTTCAGAGCGATACAATCTTTGATATTGGACTTCGACAACGGCTCGGCGTGCCACTCGTGGCGAGCCACAAAGTGGTTCAAATGGTTGCGTTTGGGTTGATACTTTCGGCCTTGCAGCTGTGCCAAATCCTCGGTGCGATAGATGTAGTCCGCCAACGCCCTCGGAGCATCGAAGGCGAACTCCGAAGGGTAGTTTTCCTCCAAAAACTTGCGCCACTCTGCTGACAAACCATACAATCGCAACGGCGTGCGCAGAGCAAAGGCATCCTCTTGCAAAAGCTCCAAAACCGCCCTCTTATCGCCACCACCCACGGGTTGCATATAGGACTTTGCACCGCCATTATCGAAGCGGATAACCAGAAAGCCCTCAACCTCGGCAACCTCGCTATGATAGGTGCCGCTCCAACAGAAGATATTTGCGAAGTTGAGGTCGCAGTTCTGCTCCTCCGACCCCAACATATAATACTCGAACAGTGGCTTGTCGGCCACTGTTACGGGATGAAAATCTATATGGTTTGTATACTCCATTAACACGCTTTGAGCGACATATCGAGCGACTTAATCTGGTGAGTCAGAGCACCCACCGAGATAAAATCAACACCTGTCTCGGCATAGTCACGCAGGGTTTCGAGGGTAATTCCGCCACTCGATTCTGTCTCGCAACGACCTGCCACCAACGCTACCGCCTCACGAGTCTGCTCCACCGAGAAGTTGTCGAACATAATACGATCGACACCGCCCGCAGCGAAGACCTCTTTGATATCCTCCAACGAGCGCACCTCGCACTCGATAGGAATCGTCTTGCCCTTAGCCTTCAAGTACTCCTTCGCACCTGTTACCGCCTTGGCAACGCCACCTGCAAAGTCGATGTGGTTATCCTTCAAGAGAATCATATCGAACAAGCCGATACGGTGATTCTCGCCACCGCCCATCTTCACTGCCATCTTCTCCAACACACGCATTCCCGGGGTGGTCTTGCGAGTATCAAGCACCTTGGTGTGCAAATCGGCAATACGGTCGGCATAAACGGCGGTCTGCGTTGCTACGCCACTCATTCGTTGCATAATGTTGAGCAAGATGCGCTCGGCACGCAACAACGACTGCAAGTTACCCTCGACATAGAAGGCGACATCGCCCACCTTTACACGGTCGCCATCGCTGAGAATCTGCTCGAACTTAACCTCCGAATCCAATCGCTCGGTAACCATCTTCGCAACTTCTATGCCTGCGATGATACCCTCCTGCTTGCACAAAAGGCGCATTCTTCCTCGCTCCTCGGCAGGGATGCAGCACAACGATGTGTGGTCGCCATCGCCGATATCCTCCTTGATAGCAAGCTCAATCAACTCCTCAACATAGGGTTTGTACTCTGGTTTCATATCTTCAAATTTTTAGTTATTCTCCTCTTTTGCAGTGGTGAAATGCACCATATTATCCTTCGACGACATCCAAAACTCGATGGTTACAGGGCGGCCAATGCAACCCTTGATGCTATCCACCTTGTACTTATCGTATGGAACACCACCAATGGTTGGCACCACGTCTTTGACGTTGAAAATGTGGTTGAGCGTGGACTCATCCTCCGAAACTGTGGCTACAAAGGGGAGTCCCTCGAACTCGATATTCAACTTAGGCATCATTGTGGCAAACTTTATGTTGTTGAATATAACATCGAACTTCGGCTCGATAATATTCGGAATCCGCACCGTAACAACAGCCTTATCGTCGGTGTAAGTCGTCTTTCCGCTCTCAATCTCGCTCACGGTAAGGTAACCCGAATAGTTTGCCGACGAGGTGCCTGCCGATCCGCCGCCCGTCAAACACGATGTAGCAAACAACACCACACCGCACGCCAAAACAAAAATCTTCTTCATATATGCTTATAAAATATTTATCATCACTCTTACGCCACCCGTCATAGGCTTTCCTCGCTGCAAGAAGCGGTTACCCATAGACTCGAAGTAGAATACATTGTATCTCGTGTTGGTGGCATTCTTGCACCACACATCCACTGCCCACTTCTCGCCCTCGAAGCGCACCGAAGCCTCCAACAGCGCATAGAACGGTTGCGACACATCGTTCGCCTCGTTCCAATAGATGCGACCTGCGCCTGTAACTCCCACACCCAAAACCATACGGTCAATCCACTGCGTGCGGAACGGAATGGTCTGCATCAGCCGCAAAGATAACGAATTTTTCGGTGCATAAGGTATAAAATTACCTGCATAATTCACTCCACCCGACACAAATTCCCTAAATTTGGCATTTGTGTAACCATACGAGCCACTCAAAACCAAAGTTTTTGCCAAGCGTGCCGTGGCCGAGAGCTCCGCTCCAAAGGAGCGAGTACGACCTGCATTGGTCATCATTCGACCCGTGCTATTCTCGTCGGGGAAGATGGTGAGTTGCTGGTCGAGGCACTCGATATAGAACAACGATGCGTCGGCGGTAAATTTGCCGTCATTTGTGCCAAAGTGACCGCCCAGCTCCAAGTTGTAGCTATGCTCGGGGTCGTAGGCGCACAACTTCTCTACATCAATCTCCTGCGACAAACCCATCTTCTGTTTGAGTTGGCGCTGCAGCACCTCCGAGAACATTTGCGTGTTGAAACCGCCCGCCTTATAGCCCTTCGAGGCGGAGAGATAGAGCATATTTCGGCCCGCCGAGTCCAAATCTACCGATGCGGAGAACGATGGCAGGAACTCGAAAAATCCCCTCGACAGCAGATCGCTATTGGCGATATTCATCGGAACAGTTGTGGGTTGCAATGCCGGATCGCTCGGAATGGCGGTGTAGTAGGTCGAGGTCGAGGTGTTGTAGAGCATCTGCACCAACTCGTAATCCAGTCGCAATCCCAAAGCCAAACGCCAACGCCCGAGATGCACCTCGCTGCGATGATATGCCGCCACACCACTATTGTGGGTCGTAAAACGGCTGTCGAGCAGCAACTCGTCGGCACCGTTGCCCTCCGCATCGCCCCAGCGATACTCGCCGTCGTATGGAGCAAAGGCGTTGATATTGTCGAGAATAAGTCGCTGAATTCCTGTCGGACCAAAGGTCACGGGAGCCTGCATTTTCTCGCTCTTGAAGAAGCCATAAACACCTGCCAACCAACGATATACGCCCTCCTCCTTAGAGCGAAGGACAAAATCCTCGGCTATCTGGTGTTGTTGCTTGCGCTGTTCGAGCGTGAAGTAGTACTCGGGCAGGAAGTCGTTGTCGATGTGCATCTTATCACTCATATATTGGTACGATGTGATGCTTGCCAACGAGAATTTCCCGAAGTCGTAACGCACGCTCAATCCGTCACTTACGGCAATGCGAGAGTAGGTCGAAGGCTCGTTGTAGCAGATCTTGCCCACCAGCTCCTCACGATGTTTTTGGGGGTTGGGCGAGCCGATATATTCGTAGGGATAACCACCCTGCTCCACCATCGAGAATGCCAAGGTGTTGTCGATGCTCAATGCCCCCTTGCGGTATTGGAACTTGGTGCGGAAGTTGCCGCTATTCTCCTTGTCGCACAAAGAGTTGTTGTAGAGGTTGCGCCAATAGCCGTCGTGACGGGCATATTGAGCCGAAACCGAAAAGCCAAACTTGTCGCCCAACCGATTGTAGCTCGATGCCGCCACTCGGAACGAGTTGCGTGAGCCATAGTCGGCACGAAGGCGCACTCCCTGATAGGTCAAAGGCGAAAGGGTATAGACATTTATCACGCCCGCCATTGTGTTGCGACCATAGAGCGTAGCCTGTGGGCCTCGCAGAAATTCGATGCGCTCGATATCTTGTAACTCGGTGTCGTAGAGGTTTTTATCTGCCAACTGCACATTATCGACGGTCATACCCACAACGGGCTGGTCGATGCGTGCGCCCATACCTCGCACATAGACCGACGAGGTGGTGCGAGAGCCGTAGTCGGGCATAAAGAGGTTGGGAATATCCATCATAGCATCCTTCACCGCCGAGACCCCTCGCATCGTCAGGGTGCGACCACTCAACACCGATGCTGCCACCGCCTCACGGCGCAACTCGGAGCCCTGCTTAATGGCTGTAATCTGCACCCTGTCGACCGCAATGAGGGTGTCGACCTTTGGCTCGGTCAGAGTTAGCGCAGCGGGCTCATTGTCGACAGCCCTCGCCACCCCCACAACCGCCACCAAGAGCGAGAGTAACAGATATTTCCACATTTGCTTTGCCATCAAGTGCAAAGATAATAAAAAAGTGGAGAGTGGAGAGTGGAGA
>JAFVVS010000121.1 GCA_017502025.1 Alistipes sp.
AAAACGCATTGCAGAAATAGTTCGGGCTTTCCGAATGTAGAGAGAGTGGGGAGTTGCAAACTTCCCACTTTTCTGTTGCGATAACCGAAACATTGACATTCCCCCCTAAATCCCCCTTTGGAAAAGGGGGACTTGTCGCATTCGCTCCATTAATAACAGAAAACGCATTGTAGAAATAGTTCGGGCTTTCCGAATGTAGAGAGAGTGGAGGATTTAGCAATCCTCCACTCTCTTATTTTTTGCGCCATTACATCTTGCTGGGTATGATTTTTAATACCCGACACTTTATGTGTATGATGTGCAACTCTCCACTCTCCACTCACTCTTATTTTTGCGCCATTAGACCTTGCTGGGTATGATTTTTAATACCCGACACTGTGTGTGGCAACTCTCCACTCTCAACTCTCCACTCTCAACTCTTATCTGTGGCGGTGTCGTTTTGGCAACTCGATATACTCCGTATAGACGATTCGGGTGTGCGGGTTTGACGAGGTTATCTCCTGCCGAATGGCTTTGGTGCCATAGCGGATAAACCACCAGCGATGTGGCACACGATGTATCACTTGGTGCAGGGTGTCGATGCTCTCGACGAGGCACTCGACCTCATTGTTGCGAATTGTCCCCTCGACCCTTGTCCAACTATCGCTCCATCGAAAGAGCGAGAGGGTATCTCGCAAAATAATGGTGTCGACACGAGGAGCAACGAACTTCACTTTGCTCTCTGTGGCTGTGGTTGCGACGCTCTCAACTCGTCGTAGTTTTATGTCGAGCGCACGAATGCGTCGTAAATCTTTGGCGTGTTGCTTGCGATACTCGTCGAGCCGTAGTTGTAGGGCAACCACCGATGCGGCGGAGTTGTCAAGGCGTGTTTTGTATAATTTTGTTTCGGAGGAGAGGGCCTCGCAGTTGTTGCGAAGTCGTGCAGCCTCCTTGTTGTTGTGGCGCAGAATGGCCACACAAGCCATAAGCAGTAGTGTTGCCACTACCGAGTAGTAGAATAGTACTTTTCTCATATATAAAAGGGATTTTGATGCAAATATAGTAGCACAAAACCCCTTTGTCAATATACAAAATGTAGAAAACTCTATCTCACCTCTCTCTCTGCTATCTTCTCGGCAATCTTCGATGCGACAAGGTCCATCAGGTAGTGTGAGTCGAAAGCCTTCAACGCTACGATGCCACGATAGTCGATATAGAGCAACTCCTTCGCTTTGGCGATGTCGGTCAGGAGAATCGGCTCCTTCGACACCTTTCGCCCCATGCTCTTGATGACCTCGTAGGCGAGTTCCGCTTCTACGCTCTCCGTCTGCGAAAAGCGTACCTCATCCTCGAATATGGCAATTGCGGTTGTGCCATCTATCGCCAAGACCTCGCCCTGCTCGTTTGCCCACAATGGCACGCCGTGATCCGTTGCCAGGGAGGTTGTGTGGTTGAGGTCTAGCAGAGCCCTCTTTGCCGATGTGTTCTCGGTGAGTAACTCGCCCGAGATGCGACAAACAAATGTCGAAGGGCGCATAGCACGAAGCGAAAATTCGTCGTAGAGTATCGTTGCGCACACCACATCCAACTCTCCGTCGTGGTCGTATTGGACATACACGGCATTTCTCTTCTCTGCCGAGAAGTGGTTGCTATGCAATGTCTCGCCAATAACCTTGCGCAACTTGTCACGCTCCACCGAGAATGGCATAAAGAGGTGTTTGCGAGCAAGCGCATCGAGGCGAGCATAGTGCTCCTCGAAGTGCATAGGCTCGAAGCCTTCGGTGCGGATATATTCGTAGATATATGCCATTAGAGCATCATTATTTTGAGGATAAACTCTCGCAACAACTCTCCATTCGAGGCTCCGCCATCGTCGATACCCTTGCTCTTGGCATCGTACTCGGCACACAAGCCGATAATCTTGAATACTTTGTTGTTTGGCCAGAGTGGTGCTCGTCGGCTAATCTCTTTCAGGAAATATGGCGAATTGAGTCGCATAGCACGGCACATCTCGCTCTGGTCGGGTAGTGCTACGCCTCGACGACGGACATCCCAACATATATAATTATAAGTAAAGAGTTGTCGGAACGAGTCGTACAACACCTTCACGCTCAACAATAGCGGATAGGCTTTCGGGTTTTCGCCCATATATTGGGCTATGGTGAGGGCCTTATCTATCTGGCGGTCGAGCACAGCGTTGCTCAACTCGTAGTTGTTGAATTGGCGTGAAATGCCGATATATTGCTCGATATCCTTATCGGTAATGGTGGTCTGACCGCTCGGCAACGACACAATCATCTTCTCCAACTCGTTGCTTATCTTGGAGATATCCACGCCGAGGTGTGCCACCAAAATCTTGCTCGATGAGTAGTCGAGTTTGAGCCCCTTTGTGGCAGCAAAGCCCGAGAGCCACTTCTCCGCCTCGTAATCTCGTGGCGAGATGGAGTCGAAGACCACGCCCTTAGCCTTGATGCTCTTGTAGAGCGGAGTGCGACGATCCATAGCCTTGCCCTTGTGGCACAATACCAAAATGGTCGAGGGTTGCGGCGTTGCACAATAGGCGTTGAGCAGCTCTATTTTGTCGAGTTGCTGAGCCTCCTTCACGATTATAGCCTCGTACTCGCCCATCATAGGCAACTGACGGCAGTAGCTCGCTACCGTACCTCCGTCGGTGTCGTTTCCATAGACCACAATCTGGTTGAAGGCACGCATCGATTCATCCATAATCGACTCGGTCAAAGCGTCGCACAAGGCGTCGATAAAGTAGAACTCCTCGCCCTGCAAAAGGTATATGGGAGCAAACTTTCGAGCCTTGATATCGCCCATTAAGCGGTGAAATTCGGCATCGCACGAAGCAAATGTAACTTTCTCGGCCATACTGTGCTATATAGAGTATTTTGTAATTTTGAGAATATTCTCGGTGTTGTTGCCCACCCTGAAACGCTCGTCGGTACGACGACCTACAATCCATACGATATCCTCGCCCGATACCAATACGAATTGTCGCTTGCGCTCCACGATTGGCACCTTCTGGTCGGTCAGGTAGTCGCCAACCTTCTTTCTGCCTGCCATTCCGAACGGAATAAATGAGTCGCCCTCACGCCAACGACGCAGACGAAGCGGATATTGCAACTTCGCCTCATCGAGCAGAGCCACATCGCTTGGCAGATGGTATTCATTTACATTGTCGATGTCGGTATGCTCGTAGTAGAGTACCGAATTTCCGCAGTAGGAGCGCATATCGCCACGCTCAACCACCACCTCGCAGTCGTCTTCATCCTCGATAGGAGCAATCATAATATTGCCTCGGTCGAGGTATGCAACATAGTTGCGAGAGTAGAAGCGACGATCGGTAACTCCTCGTTTCAAAGCCTTGTTCAACTCCTCCACGACATCGCCCTTGAAGCCGTATGACGAGTTCAACAACTCGTAGATGACAAAATCTCTCGGATACATCGGGTCGATGGCTCCGACTTCGATTGTATCGACTCCATTTTCGCTGTGCAGAGCGACCTCTCGGATGCGGTCGATTGCCACATCGATAAATCGCTGTGCGTCGTTCAGTCGGTAGAGGTTTCCACGCATGAGGGCGGTAAATCGAGGGTTTATCTCCTGTAACATTGGGAGCAAACCCAAGCGAATCTTGTTGCGCAGATACTTTGTCGAGCGATTTGACGAGTCCTCACGATAAGGTATGTTGTTTTGCAGGGCATACTCCAAGATATCCTTGCGTGTGGCGTAGAGTAGCGGGCGCACAACCCTGCCATATTGGCGATTTATGCCTGTAAGACCTCGCAAGCCCGTACCTCGCAGAAGGTTTATGAAAAATGTTTCGATAGAGTCGTTGGCGTGGTGAGCCACCGCAATTACGGCATACCCCTCCTCACGGCACAACTCGTTGAACCACTCGTAGCGCAGACGGCGAGCCGTCATCTCCATCGAGTCGCCCGTGCGTGCCATCTCGCCCTCGGTGTCGAAGCGCTTGTTGTGGCATACAATGCCCAACTTCTCGCACTCTTTCAACACCATCTCGGTGTCGGCATCGCTCTCCTCGCCACGCAAACCAAAGTTGCAGTGCGCAACACCGATATTGTAGCCCAAGCGGACAAATATCGAGAGCATAACCATCGAATCGACTCCACCCGATACGGTGAGCAGAATCTTATCCTCGTGCGAGAACAACTCGTGCCTCTCGACATACTTCTCGAAAGCCTGCAAAAGAGTTTTAGTTTGCATAATAAAAATTATTCTGATTTGTAAATTTTGCACCTTGTGTCGGTCGTTGAGTTGCTCACATAGGCTTACTATGCTGCGCACTCACCGCCTAACAACGCACAAAATTTCCTAAATCACCTCTAAATTTTTTTTAGTTTGTATCCAAGATACTTAATACATCAATTGTCAATTGTCAATTATCAATTGTCAATTTGTTTTTATAAAACATTCACTTCTGGTGAGATTTCTATTCCGAACTTCTCTTTTACGGTTGCGACAACCTTGTGCGCAAAGGCGATAACCTCGCCACCCGTAGCACCTCCGAGATTTACCAAAACCAATGCCTGACGCTCGTGTACGCCGACATTACCTTCGTGGTAGCCCTTCAATCCCGACTTGTCGATAAGCCAACCTGCGGCAAGTTTTACCTTGCCCTCCTCGGCAGCAGGGTAGTGCGGCATATCAGGGTACTCTGCGAGCAATCGCTCGGCAACCTCACGCTCTACGATAGGGTTTTTGAAGAAGCTTCCCGCATTGCCTAAAACGGCAGTGTCGGGCAACTTCGAGCGACGGATAGAGCAGATTGCATCACGAATATTTGCAAGAGTTGCGCCACCTCGTGCCTCGACCTCACGAACGACATCGCCATAGCCAAGACGAGGGTTTGCCGCCTTCGACAACTCGATCTCTATGGCGGTGATGACGACACGACCCTTCAACGAGTGCTTGAATACGCTCTCTCGGTAGCCGAAACCGCAATGCTCGGCTGCGAGGGTTATGAAGTTGTTGCCCTCGACATAGTACATCTCCACGCTCTTGATTGCATCCTTCGCCTCTACGCCGTATGCACCGATATTCTGCACCGGTGCAGCACCCGCCTTGCCAGGGATGAGCGAGAGGTTTTCGATGCCCCAGAGGTTGCGCTCTACGCTCCACGCCACCAGGTCATCCCACTCGACACCTGCGCCCACCTTTACTCTTACGGCGGTGTCGCTCTCGCCAATCACGGTTATGCTCTTGTCGCAAGGGGTGATAAGCAGTGCGTCGACATCCTGCGTGAAGAGGATGTTGTTGCCACCGCTCAGCACATACCAACTCTCGGGTTGGTACTTCGCAAAGATTTCGGGCAACTCCTCGGCGTGGTCGAACTCCACAAGGTGCTTGGCTGTTTGTCGAACATGGAACGAATTGCGCTCCGAGATGTCGATATTTTGGTAGTAGCGTATCATTTTGTTATCGTAGCACTATTTTATAGTGCAAAGATAATAAAATGAGCGGAAAACGGAAAACGGAAAGCGGAAAACTTTTTTGAGTTGAGAGTTTAGAGTGGAGAGTTGAGAGATTTGTTAGGAGTTAAAAACTTTAAGCGCACCCCTAACGACCCTAACGCCTCTAACGACTCTAATTTTCTTGCGCCGTGACCACCCTTGGAGTCCGCTAAACTAAAAATTTCAGCGCCTCCTATCAAGCACCGTAGGTGCGCCTCCTATAATCGTTGCGCCGTGATAAGTTTCAGAGTCCGCAATGCACAAAAAAAGGAGGGGCGAACCCTCCTCTAATTACTTAACAAAAAGTGATTACTGTGCAGGTGCAGGTGCAGGTGCAGG
>JAFVVS010000122.1 GCA_017502025.1 Alistipes sp.
AACCATTGGCGAAGGTGCCGTCATTGCGGCATGCAGTTGCGTTACGAAGGATGTCCCACCGTTGGCAGTTGTGGGCGGAAACCCCGCCAAGGTGATAAAGTTTCGCAATGAGGAGCGTTATAACAGACTCAAAGCCGAGGGAAAAATCTATATGTCGGCAAAACTTAATGGAGAGACCGTAGTTGATGAGAAAGAGCGTTGCAAATAGAGAGAGAGGAAGAAAAAAAATATTGATATATGGCTATACGAGGGTGAATTTCGGAGATGACCTATTCTTCAAAATTCTCGTTGAGCGATACCCCGAAGTCGAATTTTATATGCTTGCAGAGGATGACTACTCGTCGATTATTCGTCGTAGTAACTTCCACTCAATGCGTCGCAACCGCATAAATAAGATATTCGCTTCGCACATCCCATACCAATTCTATCTCTATCGATTCGATGCAGTAATCTGCATCGGTGGCTCTATCTTTATGGAGATGGGTATGAGTGGCAATAATCGCATTGTCCGTTTTCTGTTGAAATATAAGCGCAAATTTCCGAGTGTGCCAATATATATCGTTGGCAGCAACTACGGACCCGAGCAGACTACAGCCTTTCGTGAGTCGGTAAAGGAACTCTTTACGCTTGTGGAGTCAGTGACTCTGCGAGATAGTGTGTCGCACAACATCTTTAAGGATAATCCTCGTGTAGCTTATGCGCCTGATGTCATCTTTCAACTCGCTTTGGAGTCGAAAGGTGATGCACAGAATAACATTGTCGGCTTTTCACTAATAGATTTGCCGTCGCGTCAATCGCTAAGCCAATATAATGAGCAATACGAAAAGTTCATTCTGCACCACATAAGCAACGCCATAGCCGAGGGAAAGAGCATTAGACTCTTCTCGTTCTGTAACTATGAGAGCGATAACCTCGTATGTGAACGAATTGTTGCACAACTCGGTGAGGAGGAGCAAAAGTATGTAGAGATTGTGGCCTACGACGGCGAAATTGAGTCATTCCTCAACTCGTTGAAGGAGGTTGACCTGCTCTATGCGAGCCGTTTCCACGCTGCGATACTTGGTATATTAATGCAGATTCCTACCATACCTGTTGTGTATAGCGACAAGACGATAAATGTGATGCTCGATTTGAGGTACAAAGGCGATATAGTGGATATTCGTTCACTTGGAGAGATAACACGAGATTTAACAATACAGGTGATGGAGCGCAGAGTAATAGATGAGTTGATTAAATCATCTCAAAATCACTTTCGTTTAATCGACGAGTTGGTTACACAAAAATAGAGTATAATAGGATGTCATTGATAAGCATAATCATACCTGTCTATAATGTCGAGAAGTATCTCTCGAAGTGTGTGGAGAGCATCTTGGCGCAGGGTGTCGAGGATTTCGAGTTGCTGCTCGTAAATGACGGCAGCAAAGATTCGAGCCTTGCCATCTGCAATGGCTATGCCGAGCGAGATAGCCGCATAAAGGTATTGGACAAACCCAACGGAGGTGTAAGTTCGGCTCGTAACCTCGGACTCGACAACGCTACGGGCGAGTGGGTAACCTTTGTCGATTCGGATGATTGGTTGGCAGAAGGGGTGTTGGCGGAGTGTCTGCCATATATGCAGGATTACGAAATTATCCGCTTCTCCACCCTCGATATCTTTGCCGATGGCAAGACGCATCGTCGCCCTGTGCGATATGCCAAAGATTGGAACGATGCCTTCCGCCAGGTGGTAGGACATCGCACAATGATTGGCGTTGCCGGCACGCTCTATCGTCGTAGCCTACTCGAAGAGAGCAATATCCGCTTCGATACAGAGATTAGCTACGGCGAAGATTGGTGGGTGTTGGCTCAGGCGATGTTCCACGCTCACAGTGTCAAAACAGTGACTGAACTATATGGTTATATCTATAATCGTTCAAACGAGACGAGCTGCTCGAATACAATCAGCAGTGCAAAACTTATCCAGTCGCTCATCATCACTAAGCGCATTGGCGAGCTGGTTGGCAAGGGGTACGAGAGGGAACTGAAACGCACTCGTTGCTATCGTGTCGGCTTTATGGTGAAGATGTGCGGATGTGGTGAAACAGACAAAATTATGGCCGCCAACCAAGAGCGCATACCTCGCATAACACTTTGGGATATACTAACTGCGAAGGTCCATTTTAGTCTGCGTTGCCGACTACTGCGATTGTGGCTCGGATATTTGGCGTGGAGAAAGTAGTGGCTTCGACTAATTTTGCATTTTGCATTTTGCATTTTGCAATAATTCTGCATTTTGAATTTTGCATTTTGAATTTTCTTTGTATCTTTGCACTCGCAAAAAGGTTTTGGACCCATAGCTCAGTTGGTTAGAGCAGCGGACTCATAATCCGAAGGTCGTGGGATCATGCCCCTCTGGGTCCACTTTTTAAGAGACATCTGCGAGTTGTTGAATGACAAGGCAGATGTTTTTTGTTTATACGATTAGACCATACTAATTATAAGATTATGAGAAAAATTGTTGTTACAGCTATTCTCCTTGCTTGTTCAGCTGTTGTAAGCGCACAACAGTGGGAGGATGTAAATCTCAAAGATGTTGAGCCACAAGGTTGGCTTATGGAGTATTTGCAGACCCAGAAGGCTGGTCTTACGGGCCATCCTGAGGCACTGTCGTATCCATACACCACAAATCTCTGGGATGGCGAGATTCCCCGAATGGGAAAACACGGCCGTGATTGGTGGCGATACGAGCAGACCGCCTACTATACCGACGGACTTATCCGCTTGGGCTACCTCATCGACGACGATGCGATGATCGAAAAGGCGATGGCGGGTATTCGTTACACCTTGGCAAATCCGCTCCCCGACGGCACTCTCGGCAGTCCGAAGGTCGATATTTCGTGGCCGACAGCGGTCTTCTTCCGTGCAATGCAGGCTGCCTACAATGCCAACCCATCGAAGGAGATGTTGCAGGCGTTGGAGCGTAACTATAAGGCATATACCGTGGAGCACCTCACCTATCGTCGCAATATAATCTCGATTGAGGGTCTGCTCTGGACCGCTGCACGCACAGGCAATAAGGAGCTCATTGAGAAGGCGGACTTCGTATTCCGCAACCGTAAAGACTATGTTGGTGGCGACCAGAAACACCGTGACTCCCGTGTAACAATCGAGTGGCTCTCGGCAGAGAAACCTTATGAGATGCACGGCGTTACAATGTGCGAGTTCTTGAAGTTGCCGATTATGCTCTACGAGGCTACGGGTAACCCATACTACAAGCACCTCGGTGTAACATCGTTGGAGCGTCTTTTCCACGAGAATGGACTTCCTGACGGACTCTTTACCTCGTCGGAGTGGACTCGTGGTCGTGGCATTATGCACAGCCACGAGACCTGCGATGCTGTCGATATGAGCTGGACTCTCGGCTACTACCTCGAAATTTTGAAGGAGGCAAAGTATGCCGATATGCTCGAAAAGATAGTCTTCAATGCAGGTATGGGCTCGGTGGCAAACGACTTCAAGTCGTTGCAGTACTACTCTTCGGTCAATCAGTTTATCTGCACAGGCACCTCGAACCACAACAAGGATAACTACTGCTCGACCTGGATGGCATATCGCCCAACACACCAGACCGAGTGCTGTGCAGGACAGATTCACCGCCTTATGCCGAACTACGCTGCAAGAATGTGGCTCCGTAGCAAGGATGGTGTGGTGGCAGCACTCTATGGACCATCGAAATTTAAGTATGACGAGGATTTGACACTTGTTCAGGAGACCTCATACCCATACAACGAGCGAGTAACCATTCGTGTCGAGACCAAGAAGGCGAAGAAATTTGCACTCCACCTCCGCATACCTACATGGTGCGAGGGCGCAACACTCTCGGTAAATGGCAAGAGCGTTGAGGTTAAGGCTAATGAGGGCGGATTTGTAACTCTCAATCGCAAGTTTGCTGATGGCGACTGCATCGTGCTCGACTTGCCAATGAAGAGCGTTCGCAAGACCGCACACGGTGGTGGCGTATGGTTTGAGCGAGGTCCGCTCGTATATGCTTATGCAATTCCTGAGAAGTGGGAGAAGGATACCATTCGCTACGCAAATATGAATTGCAAATATCCGGCTGACGACAACGCATTCCCTTGCTGGGGTATCACTCCGGCGGGCGATTGGAACTATGCCGTAGCGGCAGATGCCGAGCCTAAGGCCGTGATGACTAAGCAGGGTCCTCGCCTTCGCTTGAAGGTCTATCCAATCGATTGGGAGTTCGCAAAGGGTCCAAAGGGCGAGTTGCTTACACCGGATCTCCCTGTTGCTCCGTCGGCAATGGGTAAAGGTAAAACCATTGAGCTTGTACCTTACGGACAGACGCAACTTCGATTGACAGTCTTCCCTGTATTATATAAGAAATAGTAGAAAAGCGACCTCGCAAGGTCGCTTTTCTATTCTAATACTTGAAAGCACTTCCGCCGACAAACTCTCGCAAGACCGAGGTTGGCGGTATCTCGTCGGTGCCTATGGTGTGGAAGTTGTCGAGGAATTTTAATAATCCCTGCGCTGTGGCGTACTCGGGGCGTGTGTTTGGGATAGCTCGGAGCAACGGCTCGGCAAATGGTTTCAGCACGGCAATCTCGTAGAAGAGCGACGAGTTGAACATCACATCTGCCTCCTCCTGATATGGGAAGATATTGCGCTCCTCGCCACGACGCACACTCGGCCAACGAGCAATCGTATCGGCTGCGCTTGTACCTCGGGTTGCATTATCTCGTATCATACGGCGCAACAGGCGGTTGTCCGTAGTGTGGATGCGTGAGGTGTTATCCATAGCCACCGAGGTGAAGCACGAAGCGTAAAGACGGAACTTTGCCGAGTCGGGAATGCTCGGTGTAAGGCGTGGATTGAGCGAGTGAATACCCTCCATAATTAGTATCGAGCGGTCGTCGAGTTGGAGCGGGTTGTCGTGCCACTTGCGAGTGCCGCTGATAAAGTCGAAACGAGGAATCTCGACACTCTCACCGGCCATCAAACGACCCAAATCGTCGTTCAGGCGTGCGAGGTCGATAGCCTCCAATGCCTCGAAGTCGTAGTCGCCATTCTCATCACGAGGTGTATCCTCACGATTTACGAAGTAGTCGTCGGTAGATACCAATACAGGGTGCAGACCGAGCACTCGCAACTGCACACCAAGTCGTTTCGATGTGGTGGTCTTGCCACTCGACGAAGGTCCCGAGATAAGCACCAATCGCAAACCTCGCTCACGATTAGCCTCGGCAATAGTGTCGGCAATGCGTGCGAGTCGCTTTTCGTGCAGAGCCTCGGCAATCTGTATCATCTCGCTGGTGTCGCCCTGCTCGATGCGCTTGTTGAGCTTGCCTACGGTCGCTACACCCATAATCTCTACCCACTCGCCATAACCATCGAATATGGAGAACATCTTCTTTAAGTTTGGTGGTGGGAGAATGGTGTCGGGTGCGGTGCGTGACGGCATCGAGAGGTAGAAGCCTTTGAAATATGGATGTACCTCGAAGCGGTCTATATATCCCGTCGAAGGGGCGAGTGCACCAAAGAAGTAACCCACCTCGTCGCCCAATCGCTGCACGGCACTATATAGGCGTTGGCGTGTTTGCAACAGGTCTATTTTATCGTCAAAACCTCGCTTCTCGAACTCGGCAATAACCTCTTCGGTAGGGAGTTTCTCTCGTGTAATCGGAGTGTTGGCACGCACAATCTCGTGCGCTGCATCGCACAACGCTTGGCACTCCTCTGCCGAGAACTCCGTTTTGCCCTCCACCTCGCAGTAGATACTATCGCCAATGGCGTGGCGTGCGTGGAACTTCTGCTGTGGGTACAATTTCGACACAACCGCCTGCATAATGAATATCAACGAACGCTGATAGACACGAAAACCTGCCAGCTGCGTAATATCGAAGAACTCCACCTTGGCAGGGGTATAGACCTTGTAGCTCAACTCCTTCAACTTGTGATTTACATAGGCGGCAAGGTATGGTCGTTCGCCCTTCAATCCGAGCTGCTCGGCCAACTCCACCAACGAAGTACCCATCTCGACATTGCAGGTCGAGCCACTATTTACACAGTGAATTCTAACGATGTTTTTCATAGCAACAATGCTCTAAAATTTATGGAATGCTCGCACAAATATATCATCCGCTTTGTAACCACTATTTATGTATGGCGGCTCGGAGTTCATATGCGAGTAGAGTGCGTAACGAGCATCCTTATCCTCGGTAGAGGAGTGGTAGATCATAATACCGCTCAATGGGGTGCCGCCAGCGACTATAATGTTGTTGTTAAAGCTCTTGCGAGCCTTACGATTTGAGGCGACACGAGAGCCTCCGAGGAACATTGTTCCTGCGCTCCAAATCTCATTTATGGATGGCAAGTACCAACCCTCGCCCTTTGCTCTACACCACTCGAAAGCGGGGAAGTTGCTCCACGAAAGGTTGTTCTCGGCGATATATTTCTCTATCGCAAGCATATTCATCATACCATCGTAACGGTCGGATGCACCCATCGCTTTCTTCTGCTTTTTGCGATGAAGGTTGCACCACGGCAAACACGCCTCGTCGAGCGACATAATCAGACCGTGACGACCACCATCGCTGAGCATTACCACTACGCCCTTTATGCCGTTTTTGTCGTAGATATCGCCAATGCCGTAGATGGTTTCATTCTCGGCAGGTATAACCTCTACGCTCTGAATAGGCTTGTGCTGAACAGCTCCGTGCCAACGCTTCGGAGTCTGCTCGGCATTACTCTCTGGCACATACTCCACAAACTTTTTGCCGTCGGGTGTAGGTACAGAACCGTGCCACTTTTCGGGCTCTTTGGTAGCAGGTTGCTCGGTGGCAACATTGCGACCAAAGGTGTCACGGTCACCCATTGGATACTCGATATACTCGATATCCGAAATTGGGAGTTTATAGACAGGCAGTTCGGTGCCGTGGCGTACAAATTCCACATTTTTCTTGGTTATTTTCAGCACCTTAACATTCATCTTTTCGCCATTGCGCTTAACGAGCAGGTCTTGTGCCGAAGTCGAAAAAGCGAGCAACATTGTCGCCGCAAATATCATAAATCTCTTCATAATAGCCTCTATTTATATGAATACTAACGCAAATATAAGAAAAAATTGTATATTTGCGTGCATATTTAGCGGGCTTTTAGCCATTGGCCATTAGCCATTAGCGTTTTTAACTTTTAATTTACGCAGATTATGGGATTTTTTGACATATTCAAAAAGAAGAAGGTAGAGGAGAATATCGAGGTTGTTGCCGCAGAGGTAACTCCCGAGGTTGCAGAGCAGATTGAGCAGGAGGAGAAGCAGGAGCAAGAGGAGCTCAACAGCGGCTTGGAGAAGACCAAGGAGGGTTTCTTTTCGAAGTTGCATCGTGCCGTAGCGGGTCGTTCGACCGTAGATATGGATCTGCTCGACGACTTGGAGGAGGCGTTGATTACCTCGGATGTGGGCGTTGATACCACCGTGAAGATTATCCGCAAGATTGAGGAGCGAGTAGCTCGTGACAAGTATGTGAATAGCGATGAGCTCTACTCGATGCTCTACGACGAGATTGCCCTCTTGATGGAGCAAGCCGAAGGCTCTGCCGAGAACTTCGGACTCGATGCAAAGGAGGGCGAGCCGTATGTGGTGATGGTCGTAGGCGTAAATGGTGCCGGCAAGACCACCACAATCGGAAAACTCGCTGCGCAACTCACCCGTGCCGGCAAGAAGGTCTATATCGGTGCTGCGGATACCTTCCGTGCAGCGGCTATTGACCAGCTCGGTGTGTGGGCAGAGCGTGCGGGTGCTACGATGATTAGACAAGATATGGGCTCCGACCCTGCATCGGTGGCATACGACACCTTGCGCTCGGCAGTGGCAAACAATGCCGATGTGGTATTGATCGACACCGCAGGCCGTCTGCACAATAAGGTGGGCTTGATGAATGAATTGACCAAGATTAGAAATGTTATGGCGAAGGTTATCCCTGACGCTCCGCACGAGGTTATGCTCGTACTCGACGGCTCGACAGGTCAGAATGCCTTCGAGCAGGCTCGTCAATTCACCCAGGCGACAAAGGTTACATCGTTGGCAATCACCAAACTTGACGGCACAGCTAAGGGTGGTGTTGTAATCGGTATCAGCGACACCTTCAAGGTGCCTGTGCGCTATATCGGCATCGGCGAGGGTATCGACCAGCTCCGTATCTTCGACCGTCATCAGTTTGTGAAGGCGTTGTTTGGTAAAAAATAGTAGGCAATGAAGATTGTAAATATCATAACGCTGGGTTGTGCGAAGAATCGTGTCGATTCGGAGCATATCGCTGCGCAGTTGGCAAAGGCGGGCTACGAGATTCGCTTCGATAGCGACCGCACAGATGCAAAGGTCGTGGTGGTGAATACTTGCGGCTTTATTGGCGATGCCAAGGAGGAGAGTATCGACACCATCCTCAACTGCGTGGAGGCAAAGCGTGCAGGACTTATCGAAAAGTTGTTCGTAATCGGTTGTCTTTCGGAGCGTTATGCCGATGAGTTGCGCACCGAAATTCCCGAGGTGGATGACTACTTTGGCGCACGCACCTTCGATGGCGTAGTTCGTGCCTTGACGGGCGACTATCGCCTGGATGTCGAAACCGAGCGAGAACTCTCAACCCCGAAGCACTACGCATACCTCAAAATTGGCGAGGGTTGCAATTGGCGATGTGGCTATTGCGCCATTCCGCTTATCCGTGGCAAGCACCGCTCCGTGCCTATGGAGCAGGTCATTGAGGAGGCTGAAAACCTCGCAAAGAAGGGCGTTAAGGAGATTATGGTCGTAGCGCAAGATACCACCTACTACGGAGTCGATTTGTACGGCAAGCGATGCTTGGCAGAGCTGCTCGAAAAGTTGTGCCGAGTGAATGGTATTGAGTGGGTACGCCTTCACTACGCCTATCCGACCGACTTCCCGCAAGATGTAATCGAGGTTATGGCTCGTGAGCCGAAAATCTGTAAATATCTCGATATTCCGTTGCAGCACCTCTCGGACAATCAGTTGGAGTTGATGCACCGTCGCCATACAAAGGCGGAGGCACTTTCGCTGATTGAGCGATTGCGCACTGCGATTCCCGATATAGCGATTCGTACCACAATGTTGGTGGGTTATCCTAACGAGAGTGCCGAGGACTACGAGGAGTTGTGCCGTGAGGTGGAGAGTTTGGAGTTCGACCGCCTTGGTGTATTTCCATACTCGGAGGAGGAGGGTACATTCTCTGCCACAAAACTCTCCGACAATGTTCCGCAGCGAGTAAAAGATTATCGTGCTGAGCATCTGATGGCTATTCAGGAGAAGATTTCGCACAAGAAGAATAAGGCTCGTGTGGGCAACACCGAGCGAGTTATTATCGACGGCAAGTCGGGCGAGTACTATATCGGTCGTTCGCAATACGACTCACCCGAGGTCGACGAGGAGATTCTTATCACCAGCCACAAGCGACTGATGAAGGGTAAGTTCTATAATGTTCGCATCACCGATGCAGATGATTTCGATCTATACGCCGAAATAGTATAACAGAAAAATGCGACCCGAGGGTCGCATTTCTATTTACTCTGCATAGGCAAACTCATATCCTTTAATTCTCTTCCACGCTCCTCGTGTGAAGTCGGGAACCTGAACAGGTGCCGAGCCGTGCTTAATCGAGATAGAACTCAATGGCGCAGGGCAACTCCACTCTGCCAAGTCGTAGACATCCATATCGAGTGGCAAGCCGTGGCGCAAGCAATAGACCAAGCGGTAGTCCATAATAAAGTCCATACCGCCGTGGCCTCCTACCTTTTTGGCAATCTCGCCGACCTCCTTGATGATAGGGTGCTTGTACTGCTCCAACAACGCATCACGCTCCTCGTTCGACATAAATGGATGCGCCTTCAAACTTACAGGATTTACCCCCTCGGGAACATCGTTGCCGATGCGGAATGCCTGAATAGGGTACTTTACGGCATAGCCGTTAGTGCCTACCAACGCATAGTCACGAGAGTAAGGGCGAGGGGTTACGATATTGTGGTGCAACTGAATAACCTTGCCATTCTCGGTGCGGATAAGGGTGGTTGTCTGGTCGCCATTCTGGAAGTCGTCGAGCTTCTCGCCGTGTGCCGAGGCGTAGATATCTGCACCCATCACACACTTTGTATCCATAGCCACCAAGGTCTTGAAGCGGTCGCCACGGTGGATATCCAATACCAGGCACAATGGACCGAGTCCGTGAGTAGGGTAGGCGTCACCACGGAAGTTACGAAGGTGATCCACACGCCAAGTGCGGTCGGTACGACGCATAGAGTGGTCAAGACTGTGGATGTAGGCACCCTCGGTGTGCAAAATCTCGCCGAAAACGCCCTGCTTTGCCATATTGAAGGCCGTAAGCTCGAAGAAGTCGTAGATGCAGTTTTCGAGCATCATACAGTGCTTACGGGTGCGCTCCGAGGTGTCGATAATCTGCCACAACTCCTCCATTGTAAAGGCTGCCGGCACCTCTACCGCCACATGCTTGCCGCACTCCATGGCGTAGAGCGTCATCTCAACATGGCTTGCCCAAGGGGTAGCAACATATACGAGGTCGATATCCTCACGCTCGCACACCTTCTTCCACGCATCTTCCGAACCTGTGTACTCCGCAGCACGAGGACGACCAGCCTTGTCGAGGTAGCCCTGCGCTCTATCGATGCACTCCTGCTTCAAATCGCACAATGCGACAATCTTTGTACCCTCAATCTGCGACCAACGCTTTGGTCCGCCCTTGCCTCGTGAGCCAAGACCGATGAAACCTACTCGCACAGTGTCGAGTGGCTCGGCTGCAAACTGCAACATATCCTGCTGTCCCTTCGGGCGCTCAGGAGTGTGGCAGATGATTGTGCCATCGACCATCTTGTAGGGCTTGTTACTCTCGCAACGGGTGAATGTTACGAGGAGAATAATTGCAGCAATAAGTGCTACAATGCCTACTGCTACTCTGATTGCCAACATCTTGCAACCTCTTGGCATACGGATGCCACAATATGGGCATCGCTCCATACTTACGGGAATTGGTACTCCGCACTCAGGGCAGAGGATTGTTGGCTCGTTGTTAGGATTGATATCCTTTGGACTTGCTACCATACTATTTATACTTTTTGCTTTTGCAAAGTTAGTGAATAATTCTAAAAAATAATAATGGCGAGAAAAAATCTCGCCATTACTATTTGTCGAACTCTCGTTCTCGAAGGTTATGCCAAAGGCTTAACGCTTACATACGAACGATTGTCACGCTTCTTGGTGAAGACAACTGTACCATCAACCAATGCGAAGAGGGTGTGATCCTTACCCATACCCACATTCTCACCTGCGTTGTGAACAGTACCACGCTGACGAACGATGATGTTGCCTGCCTTAGCAAACTGACCACCGAAAAGCTTCAAACCGAGTCGTTTG
>JAFVVS010000123.1 GCA_017502025.1 Alistipes sp.
ACCTACCCCCCCCCAAAAAAAAAGCCCCCTTTACAGAAAGGGGGTTTGGGGGATAGGTAACACACTATATTGTGTAGTGCTTGCACTATACAATTCCCTGTTCGAGCATTGCCTGTGCAACCTTCAAGAAGCCAGCGATATTTGCACCCTTAACATAGTTGATGCGGTCGCCCTCTGCGCCAGCCTTAACGCAAGCCTCGTGGATTGACTGCATAATGTAGTGCAACTTCTCATCAACCTCTGCAGCCGACCACGACAAGTGCATAGCGTTCTGGGTCATCTCCAAGCCCGAAGTTGCCACGCCACCAGCATTTACAGCCTTACCTGGGGCGAAGAGAATCTTTGCATTCTGGAATGCTGCGATAGCCTCTGGGGTACAACCCATATTCGAAACCTCGGCAACGCACCAAGTGCCATTTGCGAGCAACTCCTCAGCATCAGCACCTGTCAACTCGTTCTGGAATGCGCAAGGGAGTGCGATGTCGCACTTTACGCTCCACGCCTTCTTGCCGGGAACGAATGTAGCATCTGTGAACTTCTCTGCAAATGGAGCAACGATATTGCGGTTCGAAGCACGCAACTCCAACATATAGTCGATCTTCTCGTCGTTCATACCGTTAGGGTTGAGAACTACGCCATCAGGACCCGAGATTGCGATAACCTTTGCGCCCAACTCGGTAGCCTTCTTTGCTGCACCCCAAGCCACATTTCCGAAGCCCGAGATTGCGATTGTAGCACCCTTCAACTCCTTGCCTGCACGGTGGAGCATATGCTCTACGAAGTACAAAGCACCGAAGCCTGTTGCCTCTGGGCGAATCAACGAGCCACCCCAAGTCAAGCCCTTACCTGTCAATACGCCTGTGTTGTACTCACGAGCCAACTTCTTATACATACCGTACATATAGCCAATCTCACGACCACCTACACCAACATCGCCAGCAGGAACATCGGTATCAGGGCCGATATTCTGCCACAACTCCAACATAAACGCCTGGCAGAAACGCATAATCTCGGCATCGCTCTTGCCCACAGGATCGAAGTCCGAGCCACCCTTAGCACCACCCATAGGGAGGGTAGTCAAGGCATTCTTGAATGTCTGCTCGAAACCGAGGAATTTTAACATAGATGGGTTTACCGCCTTGTGGAAGCGGATACCTCCCTTGTAAGGGCCGATAGCCGAGTTGAACTGGATGCGGTAGCCGAGGTTGGTCTGAATCTCGCCATTGTCATCCACCCAAGTTACTCGGAATGTGATGATGCGGTCAGGCTCAACGATGCGCTCCACAATCTTTGCCTTCTCGAACTCAGGGTGCTGGTTGTAAACCTCCTCGATAGACTCCAATACCTCTCGTACTGCCTGCAAGTACTCGCTCTCACCCGGATGCTTCTGCTCCAAGTTCTGCATGATTTCATTTACTTTCATAACCTTGTAAATTTTAATGTTATTACTGTATTTCAAGTTTATTCTTTGTTGTTGAGCTATTAGCTTTTTTTAGTTTTGCGAACTCTGACGCTTGTCACGGCGCAACCAATTTAAGGGTTATTAACGGCTATTAACGGCAAGTAAGGGTGCGCTGAAAGTTTTCAACTACTCACTACTCTCTAATTAAAGTTTTCCGTTTTCCGTTTTCCGTTTATTAAACCTCTACGAGGTTATTCTTTATGGCATAGACCACAAGGCTTGCCGTGTTCTTCGAGCCTGTCTTTTCGAGTATGTTGGCTCGGTGGGTATCGACCGTGCGCTTCGAGAGGAAGAGCTGATCGGCAATTTCCTGCGTCGATAGACCTCGGCAGATGCCAAGCAGTACATCCATCTCTCTCTCCGACAACACCTCGGTATTCTCGTTGCGACGCATCGCCTCCGAGAGTGCCTGCATAACCTCGTGGCAGATATACTCCTCGTTGTTGGTTACCGCCTCGATAGCTGCGAAAACCTCCTCGATAGATGAGTCCTTCAACAGGAAGCCTTTTGCTCCTGCCTCGACCATTCGTGAGTAGTACTTCTCGTCGCCAAACATCGACAAACAGATGATTTTGAGGTCGCGGTTGCGCTCCAAAGCCATCGCCGTAGCCTTATCACCCGAGAGGGTAGGCATAGCAATATCCATAAAGACAACATCTGCCGACATCGCCTCCTCGCACTCCAAAAACTCCGTTCCGTCGCTTGCTTCGGCAACTACACGACAGTTGTGATTGCCGTCAATCAAGCCTCGCAAACCGTTGCGAAATAGTGCGTGGTCATCAACTAATGCTATTTTTATCTCTTTTTCTTCCATAACGCTTTCGTGTTTTTGGCGAAGGCTCATCGGGCTTGGTGCGGATATGCGCAAAGGCCTCCATTCCATTTCCTTCGCTACTATTGATACTTAACGCTCCGTTCAATGAGTCGATGCGGGAGGTGATGTTCGATAATCCCATACCTGCGAGTGCGCTCGAATTGAGGTTGAAGCCGCAGCCATTATCTCGGTATCGCAACTCCAAAGAGTTGTTTTTAAGCATCAAAACAACCTCAATCTTTGTGCAGTGGGAGTGTTTGAGCGAATTATTAATCAACTCGCATACAACACGATAGAGCACGACTTCGATGTCGTTGTCGAAACGGTCGTCGTGGATGTTTGTCTCGAACGAGATCTCCTCAATTGTGTGCAGCGACTTTATGCGTGATATAAAGTTGCGAATGCCTTGCGCCAAGCCGAAGTCCATCAAAACCTGTGGCGACATATTGTTCGATATCTCTCGTACCGAGCGGATAGCCTCGTCAATCACAAATCGGGTATTCTGCAAAATCTCCTGCTGTCGTTCGCTCATATTCTCGGTCGAAATTGCCGAGAGTGACATTTTTGCCGAGGAGAGCAGTGGTCCCATACCGTCGTGCAACTCCTTGGCAAACTGTGAACGAGATCGCTCCTCGGTACGAAGTACCGTCGAGAGTAGTCGTTTGCTCAAAAGGTTACGCTGATAGTTGAGTCGGTTGATGTAATTGACAAGTTTGTTGGCGAAGAATACCGCTACGGCAAGTGCTGCCGAGAGTATCAGGTCGAAGGTTATGAACAACCTAAAATCGACCACTCCGTTCGAAAGGATGTAGATGAGATGCTGTGCAAAGGATGTTACGAAGCAGACGATGCACAATATCCAGATGACGCTATACTTTGTGCGTCGTAAAAGGTGCGTTGCGTAGCCTATGGCTAATAACTGAATGGCCATTATCACCCCCATTGTTATTTTAAGTCCAAGGCTCAACATCGTTGCAAGCTTTTATAGTATACTCTTCAACTGCTCCATTTGTCTGTATGCCGTCATATCGACCTGCACAGGTACGACCGAGACATATCCGTTTGCCAATGCCCACTCGTCGGTATCTTCGGCATTTGGCTCGGCATTTGCGAAGGCTCCCGTAAGCCAGAAGTAATCTCTGCCGTGAGGGTCGGTACGCTTGAAGAACTCCTCACGCCAATATCCCCGTGTCTGTCGAGATAGACGCATGCCCTTAATCTCGGCACAAGGTATGTTCGGCACATTCACATTCAGACAGAGTGGCATCGGAAGATTTTCGCTCTCCAAAACAGACTTAACAATCTGTGTTCCATACTTTATCGCCCCCTCAAAATCGGCATCGAGGTTGTGGTCGGTGAGCGAAAGACCAATGCTCGGAATGTTGTAGAATGCCGCCTCTATGGCTGCACCCATAGTGCCCGAGTAGAGCACATTCACCGCAGCATTCGAGCCGTGGTTGATACCCGAGATTACCAGGTCAACCTTCTCCTCGGCAAAGAGGTGATCGAAGGCCATTTTTACGCAATCTACGGGCGTTCCATTGAGCGAATATACCAGCACTCCCTCCTCCTCACGCACCTTGCGCAAGTAGAGTGGATTGTAGATGGTAATTGCTTGGCTCATACCGCTTTGTGGTGCATCAGGCGCAATGGCAATCACACGACCAAACTGTCGTGCAATTTCGATTGCCGCTGCAAAACCTTTACTGCGGTAACTATCGTCGTTGGTTAGAAAGATTAGTTTTTCTTTGCTCATCAACCACAAAGGTAGTAAAAAAAACGGAAAACGAAAAGCGGGAAGCGGAAAACTTTTAATTTAGTGAGGAGAGAGTAGTTAGGAGTTAGGAGTGAGTAGTTGAAAAACTTTCAGCGCACCCTTAATAGCCCTTAATCGCCTTTACTAGCCCTTAACAACCCTTAATTTGTTGCGCCGTGATAACCTTCGGAGTACAGAGTACAAAGCAAAGAGAACTTAGTGAGTTTAGAGAACTTAGAGAATTTAGGGAATTTAGAGAAGGCAATATGCGATAAGCAACAATCCCTAAACTCCCTATATTCCCTATTCTCCCTATTCTCCCTATTCTCCCTCTAACAACCCCTAACAACCTCTATTACCCTCTTTCCCCCACCGGACTCGACCGGCGGCAGAAGCCGAGAGCAGACCAAGCAGTGAGAGGAGCGGAGGCGGACAACGAAGTTGTAAGTATTGGGTGGATAGGCGAAAAGGAAATTTATTTACTTTTTCGACTATATGCACAAGACTTATAATTGCATAGCAATTCGCCTACGCTCACAGCACCACAGCGCAGACAAGTCTGCCGAGGCGCAACAAGCTGAACGAGTCCTATTCGGGCAAACGAAAAAGGAGCTTTCTAAAAGAAAACTCCTTTTGAGGTGCCCAGAATAGGACTCGAACCTACACGCCTCTCAGCACTCGCACCTGAAACGAGCGCGTCTACCATTTCGCCATCTGGGCTTTTGTGAGTGCAAAGGTAACGAAAATTTCACTAAATGCAACTTTGTACAACTTTTTTTGAAAGTTTTCCGTTCTCCGCTTTAAGTTTTCCGTTTTTATTGCTATATTTGTTAGGATAAACCAAGCGACTAAGTTGGCGGCTATATATTTCCATATTCCCTTTTGCAAGAGGTTGTGCGGATATTGCGATTTCTATCGCAGTGTCAAGCTGAAATATATGCCACAAGTGGTCGAGGCAATGCACGCCGAGTTGGCGGCGCAGGCTGATTTTTTGCACGACAAAACCATTCGTACAATCTATTTTGGAGGCGGAACTCCGTCGTTGCTTGCACCGAGCGAAATAGAGGGGTTTATCGAGAAGGTGCGCTCGCTCTTTGATTGTTCGCAGTTGGAGGAGGTGACCGTAGAGGTCAATCCCGACGATATAACTGCTGAATATGTTGCCGAGTTGCGCAAAACATCGGTCAATCGTATCTCTATGGGTGTGCAGTCGCTCGACGATAGGTGTCTGCAATTTATGGGCCGTCGTCATTCGGCACAACAGGCGGTCGATGCCGTGCAGATGTTGCAAGGGGCGGGCTATGATAATATCTCGGTGGATGTTATCTTTGGTATTCCGGGCTTTGGACTAACCGAACTCGACGACACGCTGCAAAAGATTTTGGCGATGGGCGTGCAACACATCTCCGCCTATCATCTTACTATTGAGGAGAATACACGCTTTGGCCGAATGATGGCGAAGGGCGAGTTCTGTGAAATTGACGAGTGTAGCAGCGTGTCGCACTTCTCGTGGGTGCATAATGCCCTTGTTGCGGGAGGTTTCGAACACTATGAGGTTTCGAACTACGCATTGAAGGGCTATCGCTCGAAGCATAACTCATCGTATTGGCAGGGTGTGGAGTATCTCGGTGTCGGTCCTGGTGCCCACTCGTTCAATGGCGAAGTGCGTCGTTGGTGCAACCAGCCGATAGAGGAGTATATCGGTGGGGTAGAGTACGGCTCGGAGGAGCTCTCTCAAACCAACAAACTGAATGAATATGTTATGACTTCGTTGCGCTGCGCCGAGGGGCTGTCGCTGGCGAAGGTCGAACGAGATTTTGGCACAAAAGAGCGTGCGAGATTGGAACGAGAAGCCTCGGCAGATGGGCTGCGCTCGTTGTTGATAAACGATAACGGATATTTGCGAATTGCGCCCGAAAATATGCTCCTGTCGGACTTTGTAATAGAGGCTCTGATGGCGTTTTAGCGAGCTATATTATATATATTGGTATAAATTATTAAAATTTTTTAATAAATACTTTGTTTTGTCGAGAAATGGAACTATCTTTGCGGCAAAATTTGGAGAAAAAACAACAAATTATTAGATAATTATGAGTGAAATTAAGTTTAACCCGGATGTACTTTTTGAGGTAAGCTGGGAGGTATGTAACAAAGTTGGCGGTATCCACACCGTGTTGGCTACCAAGGCTTTGACAGCTACAAAGCAGTTGAGCGATAGATATATCACTATCGGTCCCGACTTCTCGCAGGATAGCGAGGTTTCGGAGTTTGTGGAGGATCCAATGTTGATGAAGACTTGGCGTCAGACTCTCTATAACGACGGTATTCGTGTTCGTATCGGCCGTTGGAATGTGTGCGGTAGCCCTATCGCAATCCTTATTGACTTCACCACACTCTTTGCAAGCAAGGATGATGTGTTGAAGGAGTTGTGGGATGACTACAAGGTTGATTCGATCTCGGGACAGTGGGATTATGTAGAGCCTGTATTGTTCGGTTACTTGGCAGGTGAGGTTATCGAGTCGTATGTGGATAACTTCTGCGCAACTACCGAGAAGGTGGTGGCTCACTTCCACGAGTGGATGACCTGCTCGGGTGGTCTTTATTTGCGCAAGCACTCGCCATATATCGCAACCGTGATGAGTACTCACGCAACCGTTATGGGTCGTTGCATCGCAGGTAACAACCTTCCGCTCTATGGCAACTTGGAGCAGTTCAATGCCGACGACTTGGCTCGTCAGTTCAATGTTATGGCAAAGCACTCTATCGAGAAGATGGGTGCAAAGAACCACGATGCATTCCTTTCGGTTAGCGACATCACAGCTCGTGAGTGCGCACACTTGCTCGGCAAGGAGGTTGATGTTGTAACTCCTAACGGCTTCGAGAACGACTTTGTTTGGACAGGCAAGGAGTACGACGCAAAGCGCAAGGAGGCTCGCAAGGCTATGATCGCAGTTGCTGAGGCTTGCCTCTCGCACAAGTTCGAGAAGGAGCCGCTTATCATCGGCACAAGCGGTCGCTACGAGTTCCACAACAAGGGCCTGGATATCTTCTTCGATACATTGAAGGCTCTCGAAGTGTCGGGCAAACTCGACCGTGAGGTGTTGGCTTATGTTACCGTACCGGCTGCAAACCTTGGCGCACGCCACGACTTGCAGGCTCACTTGCAGGATAAGTCGCA
Organism: Alistipes sp.; assembly: GCA_017502025.1. Classification (GTDB taxonomy): domain Bacteria; phylum Bacteroidota; class Bacteroidia; order Bacteroidales; family Rikenellaceae; genus Alistipes. The sequence goes on from JAFVVS010000123.1 coordinate 7,211, forward strand.
GCCTATCGACGCTTCGCAGTATCGCTACTCGACACATGTGTTGGAGTATCAGGCTTGGGATCAGGTAGCAAACGCTATCAATGGCTCGGTACTCGACCGTGCAGAGTCGAAGGTTAAGGTTATCTTCGTTCCTACATACCTCAATCAGAACGACGGAATCTTCAATAAGAGCTACTACGAGTTGCTCGTAGGTATGGATTTGACTATCTATCCATCGTACTACGAGCCATGGGGCTATACTCCACTCGAATCGATTGCATTCTCGATTCCTACAATCACCACCACATTGGCTGGCTTTGGTGTTTGGGCAGCAGAGCAGGAGAAGAACGATGGTGTAGTTGTTGTTGAGCGCAACGATGCTAATGCACCAGAGGCTGTGGCTTCGGTTGCAGATGCAGTACTTCGCTTCCTCGCCCTCTCGGATAAGGAGGTTAAGGCTGTTCGCAAGGCGGCATTCGAGATGTCGAAGAAGGCTTTGTGGGACAACCTCTTCACATACTATCGCAAGGCTTACAACCTGGCTATCGAGGGTTGCATCGCTCGTACCAACCGTGCAGTGTTGGGCGATGGAGGTGCTTCGCATGAGCAGATTAACTTCGTGCGTCAGCAGCTCTTCGTTGAGCGCCCTAATTGGCAGCGTGTAATGGTCGAGAAGTCGTTGCCTGCACGCTTGCGCCCACTCGAAGAGTTGTCACGCAACTTGTGGTGGAGCTGGACTCTCGGTGCTCGTGATTTGTTCGAAACTCTCGACAAGGAGTTGTGGATCGAGGTGGATCGCAACCCTATCGCATTGCTCGACAAGTTGCCTATGGAGCGCTTGGCAGAGATTGAGAAGGATGCAGAGTTCCTCGCAAAGATGGATGCAGTATATGCACAGTTCCAGGAGTATATGAACGAGAAGCCAAATCCAAAGGCTCCGAAGATTGCTTACTTCTCGATGGAGTATGGTTTGCACCACTCGTTGAAGATCTACTCGGGCGGTCTTGGTATCTTGGCCGGTGACTATATCAAGGAGGCTTCGGATCGCAACACCCCAATGGTTGCCGTAGGTCTTCTCTATCGTTACGGCTACTTCACCCAGCGTCTTTCGGCACAGGGTGCTCAGGAGGCTACTTACGAGGCACAGAACTTCTTCAAGTTGCCAATTATGCCTGTTCGTGAGGAGGATGGCTCGTGGGTAACAACCCAGGTGGCATTGCCAGGCCGTACTTTGAGCGCTCGTGTATGGTGCTGCCAGGTAGGTCGTACTCCGTTGTACTTGCTCGATGCCGACTACGAGGCTAACTTGGAGGAGGATCGTCAGGTTACACACCACCTCTATGGTGGCGATTGGGAGAATCGCTTGAAGCAGGAGATCTTGCTCGGTGTCGGTGGTATCCGTGCCCTCGTAAAGATGGGTATCAAGCAGGAGGTTTATCACTGCAACGAGGGTCACGCAGCATTTATCGGTGTTGAGCGTGTTCGCAACTTGATGTCACGCAAGAAGCTCTCGTTCTCGGAGGCGTTGGAGGTAGTTCGTTCATCGTCGCTCTTTACTACCCACACCCCTGTACCGGCAGGTCACGACGCATTCCCTGAGTCGATGATTCGTCAGTATATGTCGCACTACCCGGATGCTCTCGGCATCACTTGGGATCAGTATATCAACCTCGGTAAGGTTAATCCGAACGATCCGAACGAGCGTTTCTCGATGTCGGTGCTCGCTTGTAACCTTTCGCAGGAGGTTAATGGTGTGTCGTGGTTGCACGGCGAGGTGTCGAAGGATCTCCTCGGCAATATGTGGCCGGGATACTTCAAGAAGGAGTTGCACATCGGTTATGTAACCAATGGTGTTCACTTCCCAACTTGGACAGCTTCGAATATGCGTCGCCTCTATGCTAAGTACTTCCCTAATGGCTTCGAGGGACACACATATAACATCCCGGAGTGGCAGAAGGTTTACAATATTCCGGATGAGGTGTTGTGGAACGAACGTATGTTCCTTAAACAGCGACTCATCAAGACTATCAAGCGTCGTTACACCGATCCTACACAGGTACGTTTCGACCGCCCAAGCCAGATGGTACAGGTTGCAGACCGCATCAAGCCGGAGGTTTTGACTATCGGTTTTGCTCGTCGTTTCGCAACTTACAAGCGTGCATACCTCCTCTTCTCTAACTTGGAGCGTCTGTCGGCTATCGTAAATAACAAGGAGCGCCCTGTTCAGTTCATCTTTGCAGGAAAGGCTCACCCGGCAGATAAGCCAGGTCAGGACTTGATCAAGCGTATCGTTGAGGTATCGTTGATGCCTGAGTTCGTAGGTAAGATTATCTTCTTGCAGAACTACGATATGGAGTTGGCTCGTCGTATGGTTCAGGGTGTCGATGTATGGTTGAACACTCCTACCCGCCCATTGGAGGCTTCGGGTACATCAGGCGAGAAGTGTGTGATGAACGGTGTTATGCAGTTCTCGGTACTCGACGGCTGGTGGGTTGAGGGCTACAAGGAGAATGGCGGTTGGGCACTCCCTATGGAGCGCACCTTCGCTGACCAGGGCCACCAGGATGAGCTCGATGCCGAGATGATCTACACCACTATCGAGGAGCAGATCGTACCTAAGTACTACGCTCGCAACGAGAAGGGTATCCCAACCGATTGGGTAGCTTCGGTTAAGAAGTGTATCTCGGATATCGCATCGAACTTCACTACCAACCGTATGCTCATCGACTACGAGGAGCGCTTCTACTACAAGTTGGCAGATCGCAAGAAGAAGCTCGTATCGAACAACTATGTTCTTGCTCGTGAGATTGCTGCTTGGAAGCGTCGTGTTTCGGCAGCTTGGGATAGCGTTCGTGTTCTCGACTCGCAGCGTGTGCGTGTAGATAAGGAGTCGATGATGCTCGGCGAGAAGTATCACTTCGAGGTTAAGCTCGACATCGCAAACCTCCTTCCTGAGGAGATTGGCGTAGAGCTCGTAGTTGCAAAGCAGATGGTAGGTCAGCAGGCTCCTGAGGTTATCCTCACCGAGCAGTTGCAGGTTGTAAATGTCGAGGGCTCGCAGGTAACATACTCTCTCGACCTTACTCCAAACCGTACCGGTGCATTCGACCTTGCATTGCGTGTATATCCAAAGAACGAGAACTTGCCATACAGAATGGACTTCGCTCTCGTCAAGTGGGCATAACAATTTGCCTATTGGGCTCTTTTTTCACCTTGCTTGCGGCTGAATTGCTCACATACGATTTAGTATGCTGCGCATTCAGCCACAGCGCAACGCAAAAAAATAGCTCCAATATCCGAAATTGTTAAAGTTGGGTGGTTTGTTAAGGTGAAGAAAATATCCCTAACGCCCCTAACGCCCCTAATAAATTAGCTAATGGCTAATAGCTAAAAAAACATACATCAATACTGTTGGGCACCGATTGCTCGGCAGTATTTGGTGTGTGATAGAGTAGGCAAATAGAGTCAGAAGATGCACTATTTCGCCTAAATTTGTAAAATAAAACGAATATTTTTGAAAATATTTGGTTTTTATGGAACAATTAGACGAAATTTTTACTAACTTTACAAAACAGAATTATTATCTATAACAAATATACCTTATGCCGGGATTAAAATTCGACAAACAAGAGCTTGGTAATTTGGAGTATTCGTTGCAGCGTGAGATGTTGGCTACCGACCGTCGAGGCGGTTATATGAGTACCACCATCGTGGGTTGTAACACTCGCAAGTACCATGGTTTGATTGTTGCCCCGATCGATTCGAGCAACAATGCCTATGTGCTGCTTTCGTCGTTGGACGAAACAATCGTGCAGCACGACCAGTCTTTCAACTTGGCTTTGCACCGCTTCCGTGGTGTATATGAGCCACGAGGACACAAGTATATCACCGACTTCGAGTATACTCCGTGTCCAACCATCACTTATCGCGTCGGTGGTGTGATTCTCCGCAAGGAGATTCTTTGGATTCACAAGCGTACCCAGATGATGATTCGCTATACGCTCGTGGATGCTCACTCCGAGACTACTTTGCGTTTGCGTCCATTCCTCGCCTTCCGTAACAAGCACGAGCTTTCGAAGGCTAATATGTACGCTAATGGTCGCTCTTACCCGGTTACCAATGGTGTGAAGAACCGCCTCTACGACGGTTTCCCTTGGTTGCATATGCAGTTGTCGAAGGCAGATGCGAAGTTTGTTCCTGCGCCGGATTGGTACTACGACTTCGAGTACCAGAAGGAGTTGGAGCGTGGCTACGAGGGTTATGAGGACCTCTTGACCACAGGTTATTTCGAGATGAATATCAAGAAGGGCGAGAGTATCATCTTCTCGGCTTCGGTAGATGAGATGCCTTCGGGCGAGGCTATCGTTGAGGCATACGAGACCTCGGTAGCTCGTCGTACTCATAAGGTAGATTTCGAGAGTTGCTTGCACCACTCGGCTCGTCAGTTCATCATCCGCCGTCCGGGCGATCGTACCGAGGTTATGTCGGGCTATCCTTGGTATGGCAAGGCAGGCCGTTCAGCCTTCATCTCGCTTCCGGGCTTGACTTTGGAGCAGGGATACAAGGAGGATTGTATGGCAGTCCTCGACACTATGGTTGGCGATATGCACAATGGCGACTTCGCAGGCTCGGCTTCGGCTGAGGTTTCGGCAGACGCTCCACTCTGGTTCTTCTGGACATTGCAGCAGTTGGAGGAGCATATCGGCGCACAGGCCATCTGGGAGAAGTATGGCGCAGCAATGAAGAGCATCCTTACAGCATATCGTCGTGGTTTCTTTGGCGGATGCGTGGCAATGCACTCGAACGGACTCGTTTGGGCTGCTCGTGATGGCGTAGCATTGACTTGGATGGACTGCGTGATGAATGGTCAGCCGGTAACCCCTCGTGCGGGCTATGTAGTCGAGATAAATGCTTTGTGGTACAACGCTATCTCGTATGCTTTGGCCTTGGCGAAGAAGATGGGTGACAAGGCTTTCGAGAAGGAGTGGAAGGCTCTTCCGGCTCAAATTCAGAAGGCGTTTGTCGATACATTCTACCTCTCGGAGGAGGGCTACCTCGCCGACTATGTAGATATGCGTGGCAAGAACGACGACATTCGTTGCAACCAGATTATCGCTTGCGGTTTGCCATACACAATGCTCAACGAGGAGCAGACCGTAAATGTTTGGCGTACCGTGCGTCAGCACTTGCTCACCCCTGCGGGACTTCGTTCGTTGTCGCCTCGCAACCCATTGTTCGAGTCGACCTACAAGGAGAATCCTATCGAGCAGGAGGCAGCAGCAACCAATGGTGCAGTTTGGGTATGGCCGTTGATGTTCTATGTCGAGTGTGCTTTGCGTCTCGATGGCGCACGCTTCCTGCCTCACGCAGAGGAGATGTTAGCAGCATTCGACGACAACATCCAGACCTACTGTATTGGCTCGGTTGCCGAGTACTACGACGCAAATCCTCCGTTCGCACCTCGTGGTGCCGTATCGCAGGCTTGGAGCGTAGGTGGTGTATTGTACATCAAGTCGCTTATCGAGAAGTACAAGGCGAAGGCAAAGCGTGCAACCAAGCGCACAACAACAAAAAAGAGTGTTAAGAAATAAAAATATAGTAAGATGAGGGTATTAATGTTTGGCTGGGAGTTTCCTCCGCACATTGCGGGAGGACTCGGTACCGCCTGTTACGGAATGACCCGTGGATTGGCTCGTAACGATGTAGATGTTACATTCGTTATGCCTCGTGCATCGGGCGATGAGGACGAGCGTTTTATTAAGGTGGTGAATGCGAGCGACATCGAGACCGTATTCGGAAATGTTAGCGCCGACTGCGCCGACATCATCGAGAAAATGTCGTTCATCCATGTAGACTCAAACCTTGTACCATACCTCTCACCGGAGGACTACGAGTCGTATCACGATGAGTTTGTAAAGACCGGAGAGAAGCGTTGGGAGACAAGCGATGTTTGGAGTCAGCGCTACACCTTCTCGGGTAAGTATGGTGCAAACCTTATGGAGGAGGTTGCACGTTACGCTATTGTTGCTGCGCAGGTTGCAAAACAACTCGAAGGACAGTTCGATGTTATCCACGCACACGACTGGCTCACCTACTATGCAGGTATCGCTGCAAAGCGTGTGTCGGGCAAGCCGCTGGTAGTGCATATGCACGCAACATCGTTTGACCGTTCGTCAAGCGACAATATCGATACTCGTGTTTATGAGATTGAGCGCACAGGTATGGCTGCTGCCGACCGTGTAATTGCAGTGTCGAACCTCACTCGTAACATCGTTATCGAGAAGTACGGCATTCCTGCTGAGCGAGTTGTAACAGTTCACAATGCAGTGCGTTTTGCCGAGAACGAGAGCGAAGTTCCGGAGCGTGGTGTTACCGACAAGATTGTGACATTCCTTGGTCGTATCACCTTCCAGAAGGGTCCTGACTACTTCGTTGAGGCTGCTGCAAAGGTGTTGAAGCAAGTTCCGAATGTACGATTTGTGATGGCGGGTTCGGGCGATATGATGAACCATGTTATTCGTCGTGTTGCACGCCTCGGTATTGCCGATCGTTTCCACTTCACAGGCTTCTTGAAGGGCGATGATGTGCACAAGATGTTCCAATTGTCGGATGTATATATTATGCCGTCGGTGTCGGAGCCATTCGGTATCTCGCCATTGGAGGCTATGCGTGCAAATGTACCTTCGATTATTTCGAAGCAGTCGGGTGTAGCCGAGGTCTTGGACTATGCGGTTAAGGTTGATTATTGGGATGTGGATGCTATGGCAGACGCAATCTACGGTTTGATTACCTACCCTGCATTGGCTAAGATGTTTGCACAGAAGGGCTTGGAGGAGGTTACCAACCTCAAATGGAACGATGCTGCTAAGAAGGTTAAGCAGGTCTACGAGGATGCTATTGCATCGATGAAATAACCTAAAACGAATAAAACAAAAACACAAAAAATATGAAAACAGTTTGTTTATATTTTCAGGTACATCAGCCTTGGCGATTGAAGACATACCGCTTCTTCCACATCGGCAAGGATCACAACTACCTCGACGATTTGACCAATCGTGCAATTATGTTGAAGATTGCTCGTGAGTGCTACTTGCCTATGAATGCTCTCCTCTTGAAGCTTATCAAGGAGAACAAGGGCGCATTCCGTGTAACATTCTCGCTCACAGGTAATGTTGTTGAGCAGTTCAAGGCTTACGCTCCGGAGGTTCTCGACTCGTTCCGTGCATTGGTCGACACAGGTTGCGTAGAGCTTTTGGCTGAGACCTATTCGCACTCGTTGGCAGCCCTCTCGTCGAAGGAGGACTTCAAGGATCAGGTTAAGAAGCACACCGCAATGTTGAAGGCAGAGTTTGGTGTTAAGCCAAAGGCATTCCGCAACACCGAGCTTATCTACTCTGATGAGATTGGTGAGGCAGTGGGCGAGCTCGGCTTCAAGACAATGTTGGCAGAGGGTGCAAAGCATATCCTCGGTTGGAAGTCACCAGACTTCGTTTATGCCGGTGCAGCAGACCAGAGCCTTCGTCTTTTGCTCCGCAACTACAAGCTCTCTGACGATATCGCATTCCGCTTCTCTAATCAGGGTTGGGATGAGTACCCACTCACAGCCGACAAGTATGCCGCTTGGCTTTCGGAGTCGGAGGGTGAGGTTATCAACCTCTTTATGGACTACGAGACCTTCGGTGAGCACCAGAAGGCATCGACCGGTATCTTCGACTTTATGAAGAATCTCCCAGCTGCAATCTTGAAGCGTGGCGACTTGAAGTTCGCTACCGTTTCGGAGACCGCAGCCGAGCATCAGCCTGTTGCAGTTCTCCACTGCCCTCATGTTATGTCGTGGGCAGACGAGGAGCGTGATATCACCGCTTGGCTCGGCAACGACTTGCAGAACGAGGCATTCTCGAAGCTCTACGCTATGAAGGATAAGGTTCGCTCGTTGAAGAACAAGGATTTCGAGTATGTATGGAACTTTATGCAGACCTCGGATCACTTCTACTATATGGCTACCAAGTGGCTCTCTGACGGCGATGTTCACTCCTACTTCAACCCTTATGGCTCGTCTTATGAGGCATTCATCAACTATATGAATGTTTTGTCTGACTTCCAGATTGAGGTGGAGAAGGCTCTGACTTTGAAAAAGTCAAGTCGTGCTAAAAAGTAGAAATTGTTTTTAAGGGGCATTTGCTTCCTTGTCTTCAAAAAATGAGATGGTTACATACGCCTAGTATGCGCCCATCTCATTTTTCTTGACAGCGTTGCGACTACCTCCTTAAAATCCAATTTGAAGTAGTGGGAGGTTTGATATATCTCTGATTTTGAATAGATGGAGGGTGGTGTAATCCGCCCTCCATTCTTTTGTGATGCACCACATCTCACGACTTCTGACAAGAAATAATAGGTTGTGGGTGATATTTTCCTGGCTTAATTCCGAATATATTTGCTATCTTTGCAATATAAACCTATAAATACCTATATATAATATTATGAAGAAGATTTTTTATGTGGTGCTGCTCGCATTGTGTTTGCCGATTTTTCTCTCGGCAAAGGAGAACTCCAAGCAGCAGTCGCTCACGCAAGTACCGTTCAATAAGGTTGAGCTCAACGACAACTTCTGGTTGCCTCGTTTGAAGATTCAGAAGGAGGTGTTGGTGCCTTTTTCGCTCAACAAGATGGAGTACTCGATAGAGAATCTTCGTGGCGTGGGCGCATACCTTCGAGGTGAGGAGGTTACCCGTAAGTTTGTGGGTCGATACTACTCCTCGTCGGATCTCTTCAAGGTGATGGAGGGTGTGGCCTATATGCTTATGGTCGAGAAGGATGCAGCTCTCGAAGCCAAGATGGACGAGATAATAGATATTATTGCGGCTGCGCAAAAGCCCGATGGATATCTCTACGAGCACCATACACTCCCTGTACATCTGCGTAATAAGGCGAACAACGGAGCCGCAGGCAAAGCACCATATTCGAATGTGGGAAGTTCGCACGAACTCTACAATATGGGCCATATGTACGAGGCTGCTATTGCTTACTACCAGGCAACCGGCAAGCGCAAGTTGCTGGATGTGGCAGAGAAGAGCGCACAACACATCAACAAGGTATTCTTCGAGGGTGATGCCAACTACAATGGTGGTAAGCCTGTTATGCAGGCTCCGGGCCATCAGGAGATTGAGTTGGCGTTGGTGAAGATGTATCACGCTACGGGTAAGAAGCTCTATCTCGATATGGCTGAGCGATTTATAAATATTCGTGGAGCAAAAGGTGGCAGCTACCGAATTCAGGAACATAAGCCGGTGCGAGAGCAACACGAAGCAGTAGGTCACGCTGTGCGAGCTACATACCAATATGCAGGTATGGCCGATATAGTAGCAGCCAAGGGCGATAAGACTTTATTGCCGGCACTCGACGCTATTTGGCACGACCTTGTCGATAAGAAGATGCAGATTATTGGCGGTCTGGGTACGGTGCCGGCTATTGAGGGCTTCGGCTCGGCCTATTCGTTGCCAAATCGTGATACCTACAACGAGACTTGTGCTGCGGTTGGAAACCTATTCTTCAATTATCGAATGTTCTTGATGTCGGGCGATGCAAAGTATGTCGATGTGGCGGAGGTCTCGCTCTACAACAATATCCTTGCAGGAGTAAATCTCAAAGGCGACAGGTTCTTCTATGTCAACCCGTTGCAGAACAATAAATATAAGGCGTTCAATCAGGGCAATGGTGGTCGTTCTCCTTGGTTTAGTACCGCTTGCTGTCCGTCGAATCTCGCACGACTTATGCCACAACTTTCGGGTATGGTCTATTCTACAATTGGCAATAATATCTATTGCTCATTCTATGCAGGAACGACAACCGAGGTAGCGCTCAGTGGCGGTGTCGTAAAGTTGAGTCAAACGACGGACTATCCATTCGACGGTAAAATCTCTATTACGGTTGAGCCAAAGGCTAAAAGTGAGAAATTTACCCTTTGGATGCGTATTCCGTCGTGGGTAAATAGCAAGTTTGTGCCTGGCGAGTTGTACTCTTATGCTGACTCTAAGCAGATGCAGTATAGCCTTGTGGTTAATGGCGAGAAGGTTGTAGCTCAGGCAGTAAATGGCTTTGTGCCTATCGAGCGTAAGTGGCGCAAGGGCGATAAGGTGGAGCTCAATTTGCCTATGGAGGTGCGCTACTCGAAGGCGATAGATAAGGTGGAGGCCGACCGCAACCGTATCTGTGTCACTCGTGGTCCGATTGTATTCTGTGCCGAGGAGGTGGATAATGCACACGATGTTGCAACCTATTTTATCTCGGATAGCAATATGGGGGCGACATCGATGGCATCGTTTAGCTCGGGCATAATGAGTGGTATTCCATACATCAAGCAGGAGTGTTCGGCTATGACAGGCGATGAGGCTACAAATTCGACCTTGACACTTGTGCCATACTATGCGTGGAACAACCGTGGCGACTATGCCGCTATGAATGTGTGGTTTGCTCGTGATAAGGCTACTGCAATAGCCGGCAGAGATAAGGTTGCTCAAAATATCGAGAGCGTAAAGGCTTCGTACGCTCGCAAGGGAGATGATGCCTATGCAGTTATAGATGGAGTCTATCCTAAATCGTCGAGCGATAACTCTATTTTGCGTTGGACATCATATCGTCAAGAGGGTAGGGTGCAGACCATTGAGATTAAGTTGAAGAGACGCCAGTCAATAGAGAGCGTTTCGGTCTATTGGTTCGAGGATGGCAAAGCTATTATGCGCCCTGCGAGTTGGCGAGCAGAGTATCTGTTCGATGGTAAGTGGTACGAATACGAGCCGTATATTACCGATAGCTACGGCGTACTTATAAACCAATTCAATATGGTGCATCCCGACAAACCAATCGAAGCTGAGGCTATACGCCTGATTATTACGCCACAGCAAAAGAAGGCGGTCGGAATATTGGAGGCCGTGATAGAGTAGAAAAATGGTCGAGCAAATAAAGCTCGACCATTTTTTTCTTTATTCGTTTTTCAACTCCTCGACAGCCCGTAGCACCGTGCGGTCTATCGGGTATATGAAGTAGTAGAATGCGTTGTCTTCGAGGTCGGAGTTGCGTGAGATGTAGGCTCGCAGTTGCGCCTCCATAATATCTCGTGAGCGATTTATCTCGCACCAATTTGGCTTTACGCCCTGCTTCTCGGCATAACGCACAAAATCATTGAACAATGACTTATCGCTATCGAGTAGAGCCTTCAACTCGGCAATGCTCTTTACCCCCTCCAACGCCTTACGGTTGCGGTCGGAGTAGTCGATGGTGTAGCGATAGAGGATGTTGCGACCCGACACCTGCGAGAAGTACTTCGTGATGTTGAGTGTGTCGAGCGGTACAAAGATATCGGGCATAATACCTCCGCCACCATATACCACCTTACCCTTCGGGGTGGTGTAGCGCAACGAATCGGCGAAGTGAATGCTGTCTGCCGAGAAGAACTCGTTGCGATTGAAGCGGTCGATAATATCGTGCTCATACTTTTCGCCATCGCCAGCAGTGTATGGTTTCTGGATGGAGCGACCTGTCGGGGTGTAGTAGCGAGCTACGGTGAGGCGGAGTGCCGAGCCATCCTTGAAAGGTGTCTGCGACTGCACCAAACCCTTACCGAAGGAGCGACGACCAATGATAGTGCCTCGGTCATTGTCCTGCAATGCTCCTGCCAAAATCTCGCTCGACGAAGCACTCGCCTCGTCAATCAAAACCGCCACTTTGAGGTCGGTCGAGCCACCTTTACCGTCGCTATATTGGCGTAACTGCTTGCCATTGCGATCTTCGGTATATACGATAAGCGACTTTGCCGGCAGAAACTCGTTGGCAATAAGTATTGCTTGGTCGAGAAAACCTCCCGAGTTACCTCGAAGGTCGAAGATAAGCGATGTCATACCCTGCGCACGCAACGATGCGAGGGCTTTTTTAATCTCGGCATACGAGGTGCGTGCAAACTGCGAGAGCTTGATAAAACCGATATTTTCGGTCAGCATCAACGATGCCTCGACACTGTGCAACGGAATGGCATCTCGTGTAACGACTATATCGACCAAATCTTTGATGCCTTTGCGCTCGATAGATAGTTTTACCTTCGTGCCACGAGGACCTCGCAGACGCTTCATAACCGAAATCTGCGACATCTTCTCTCCTGCAATGAGCGTGTCATTGACCTTGATGATACGGTCGCCACCCTGAACACCCGCCTTGCGACTTGGTCCCGATGGGATAACATTCAATACGATTACCGTATCGGTTGCCATATTGAAGACTACGCCAATGCCGTCGAATTCGCCTTTGAGCGGCTCATCCGCCTCCTCGAACTGCTTTGGCGGAAGATATACCGAGTGGGGGTCGAGTTTGTGTAGTATGGCAGGAATTGCCAACTCCGCCAACGAATCACGAGATATGGAGTCGACATACTCCTTCTCGATCATCGTAAGCACTCGGGCGAGTTTGTCGTTGTGCGAGTTGTAGTTGTTGAGATAGATACTAATCTGGTTATTAGCAAGCTGTTTGCCGGAGTAAACCCCGGCAAACCAACCTGCAAATAGTATTACGAGCAGAACTATTGTTCTGAGAAGATGTTTGCCTATCCCTTTCATAATCTTTTTGGCGCAATCTCTCAATTCTTAACTTTTCGCTTTCTCTTGTCTTTCGTTAAACTTTACAATATCCCCCTTTATCGCCTTTGGCGACCAAGTCCCCTCCTCGGAGGGGATTTAGGGGTGGGTAGAATTGTAAATGCGGTGGTAACACCGCAAGAAAAATAAGCCACCGAAAAGTTTTAGCCTACAAATTTAGTTATTACTTGTTCTTGAACGTATATGCAAGACCTACGCCAAGAACAGTCTGAGTCTGAATCTTTGCGTTCTGTGCCTTGTTGTAGTAGAGCTGGAAGTAGAACTGTGTCGAGAAGTACTTTGTAGCCTTGATGTCGATGGTGTTCTCCCAACGAACGGTAGGAGCAATATGCTCGTAGTTGAGAGGGTTGCCCGCATTTGCTGGGTCTGCATTCCACTTCTTGCTCTCGCTCTGCTGCGCAACCTCGTTAATCCAACCGTAGAATGAGTAGAGAGTGGTACGATAGCGGAAGATACCCTTCTGGCCAAAGGTCTTGTCGAAATCGATCTGAATCGAAGAACCACCCTCGTAACGCTGATTCTTATTTGCGAGAGTCAAACCATAAACATAAGGGGTGTTTCGCTGGTCAAGGGTAAGCTTCTCTCGGTCTGCCCACGAAATAGCAGCACCATTAGCATCGGTAAATGCCTTCTCGTTGAAGTAGTACTCTCGTACAGCCTCGCTGGTTACGAATGTGGCGTTCATTGAGAGAGGTGCAATATTAATCTTGATAGGGAACTTCGCATTAGGGCAAACATAAGTTACACCAATCGAAGCGATGAAGTATGCCGGAGCGAAGAATTGGCTACTTGGAAGTTCGCCTGCACCGAAGTCTTTCTTTGTTCCGTTTGCGAATTGCGAACGCATCGAGAGAGAACCACCGACATTCCAACTCTTCGAGAGAACATAAGCAGGCGAGGTCTGCACGAACCACTCATCCTGGCTCTTGGTTACCGAACTGTCGGTCTCCGCCTCGGTGAAGTTGTAGGTGTAACCCAACTTACCTGTAACCTTTGTGCCGATAGTAAATTTGTCCTTCTTGTAAGTGTGGGTAAAGAGGATGTTACCGACGCCTGTCAAAGAGTTTGTGTTACCATTCACCGAACGCCAATACTCGTTGAAGTGCGAAAGCGAAGCGTTGAGAGTTGCGTTGAACTCTATGGTGTTGCGCTCCTTGCGAAGTGCTGCCTTCTCGGCTTTGAGCTGAGCCTCGCTCTGGAATGCGGCTGCTGCATTGTCGGTCTTGACCTCGTTAGCAAAGGTTACCTGCTCCTGTGGGGTTGCCGACTCAACGGTTGCTTGTGCGCTTGCAATACCTGCGCTTGCAAATGCAAAAAATGCAAAAAATGTAAAAAATCTCTTCATAATTATATGTTTTTGTTGTTTGTTGTCGATTTGAACATACAAATATAGAATAAATTTTGTATATTTGTAGAGTATTACTACGAAAAAACGAAACAAATAACTATAAAATATAAAATATTATGAAATCTGATATTGAAATTGCTCGTTCAGTGAAGTTGAAGAACATCCGTGAGATTGCTGCTCAGGTGGGATTTCCGGAGGATGAGGTGTTTAACTACGGCAAGCATATTGCCAAGATTCCGTACAAACTTATCGACGATAAGAAGGCGAAAAAGAGCCACCTTATCCTCGTGACAGCTATCACTGCAACAAAGGCGGGCGTGGGTAAGACAACCGTAAGCATCGGCTTGGGTATGGGTTTGAACCATATCGGCAAGCGTGCTATCATCGCATTGCGTGAGCCTTCGCTCGGACCTTGCTTCGGTATGAAGGGTGGTGCAACAGGTGGTGGCTATACCCAGGTGTTGCCTTCGGAGGATATCAACCTCCACTTTACGGGTGACTTCCACGCTGTAACTTCGGCAAATAACCTTATCGCAGCCTTGCTCGATAACTACCTCTATCACAACCGCTCGAAGCAGGTAGGCTTGAAGAAGGTTATGTGGCGACGAGTACTCGATATGAACGACCGCTCGTTGCGCCATATCGTTTCGGGACTTGGAGGCTCGACAAACGGAATACCTACCGAAACAGGCTTTGATATCACCCCTGCATCGGAGATTATGGCTATCTTGTGCCTTGCTCGCAATATCGACGACTTGTATGCTCGTGTAGGTCGCATCGTCTTGGGTGTGCGCTACGACGATACTCCATTTACCGTCGAGGACTTGGGCGTTACGGGCGCTATCGTGGCGTTGTTGAAGGATGCTATCAATCCTAACCTCGTGCAGACGACCGAGCACCATCCGGTGATTATCCACGGTGGTCCATTCGCAAATATTGCACACGGTTGCAACTCGGTTATCGCAACCCGTTTGGCAATGTCGTGGTCGGACTATACAGTAACTGAGGCGGGCTTTGGTGCAGACCTCGGTGCAGAGAAATTCTTCGACATTAAGTGCCGTCAGGCGGGCTTGAAGCCTGATTTGACCGTCTTGGTGGCTTCGACTTTGGCGTTGAAGATGCACGGTGGCGTGGATGAGAAGGAGATTAAGTTGCCAAATGTGGAGGGCTTGAAGAAGGGCTTTGCTAACCTCGACCGCCATATCGCCAACTTGCAGAAGTTTGGTCAGACTGTTTTGGTCTGCTTCAACCGCTTTGCAAGCGATACCGACGAGGAGATTGCCCTTGTTATGGAGCATTGTGCCGAGAAGGGTGTTCGTTGCGTAATCAACAACGCCTATATGGAGGGTAGCGCAGGTGCGAAGGAGCTTGCAGAGGCAGCCGTTGAGCTTATCGAAAATCAACCTTCGGCACCGCTCAAATATGCTTACGACCTCGAAGATAGCATTATGACCAAGATCGAGAAGGTTGCCAAGAAGATTTATGGTGCCGGCTCTGTTGAGTTCAGCTTGAAGGCGCAGAAGGAGATTGCCTTGCTCGAAAAGTGGGGTATGGGCAAGCTCCCTGTATGTATCGCCAAGACTCAATATTCATTCAGTGGCGATGCTAAACTCTACGGCAGTGCCGAAGGTTTCACCCTCAAAATCAAGGATATCGAGCTCAATGCCGGTAGTGGTTTTGTTGTAGTTTTGGCTGGCGATATTATGCGTATGCCGGGACTTAGCAAGACTCCGCAGGCGGTGAATATTCGTTTGGCGGAAGACGGTAACGTCGAAGGTTTGGTATAAAAGGCGCAATAGATAGGGAATTTAAGGAAAATAGGGAATATAGGGAGAATAGGGATTGCGCCAATCCTTAAATTCATTAAACTCCCTAATTTCTCTAAACTCACTAAAAAAGCTAAAAGCTAATGGCTAATGGCTAAAAGCGAAAAATTATGAAGTACTTTGGTGCCCATGTTAGTGCGTCGGGTGGTGTGGAGAATGCTCCGCATAATGCCAAGGCGATAGGTGCGACTGCGTTTGCGCTCTTCACGAAGAATCAGCGTCAGTGGCTTGCCCCTGCCCTTACGGAGGA
The DNA here is from genome assembly GCA_017502025.1 of Alistipes sp. Taxonomy (GTDB): domain Bacteria; phylum Bacteroidota; class Bacteroidia; order Bacteroidales; family Rikenellaceae; genus Alistipes. Next base: position 23,255 of record JAFVVS010000123.1, read on the forward strand.
GCAGTGCGAGCGCTTCAAGGCGGCGTGCGCAGAGTGTGGATATACGGCAAAGCAGATTTTGCCTCACGACTCGTACCTCATCAACCTCGGACACCCCGAGCGTGAGGGTTTGGAGAAATCTCGTGAGTCATTTTTCGAGGAGATGAAGCGATGCGAACTGCTCGGCTTGGATAGGTTGAATTTCCATCCTGGCAGCCATCTCGGCAAAATCACCTCGTTGATGTCGCTCGACCGCATTGCCGAGTCGATAAATATGGCTCTCGACCGAACTTCGGGCGTAACTGCCGTAATCGAGAACACGGCAGGACAGGGCTCAAACCTCGGCTTTGCGTGGGAGCATATCGCCCATATTATAGATAAGGTAGAGGATAAGTCGAGAGTCGGCTTCTGCATCGACACTTGCCACACCTTCGCTGCGGGCTATGACCTTTCGAGCGTGGAGGCTTGCGAAAAGACCTTCCAAACGGTTGATGACATTGTGGGTATAAAATATCTGCGAGGTATGCACCTCAATGATGCATTGAAACCACTCGGCTCGCATGTCGATCGCCACGCCTCGTTGGGCGAGGGCTTTATCGGCTGGGATTGCTTCCGCTTTATAGCGCAGTCGCCTCTCTTCGAGGAGATTCCTTTGACCCTCGAAACCCCAAACGAGGAGATTTGGGCGCAAGAGATTGCCCAACTCAAAACCTTTGCAGACGAAAAGTAACCTAAAACCAAATAAAACTAAACTACTATGGAATTACCTTTTGCAGAATCTTGGCGCATCAAGATGGTTGAGCCAATCAAAAAGAGCACTCGTGAGGAGCGCGAGCAGTGGATGAAAGAGGCGGATTACAACCTCTTCCAACTCCGTTCGGAGCAGGTATATATCGACTGTTTGACCGACTCGGGAACGGGCGCAATGAGCGACCGCCAATGGGCAGCCGTAATGATGGGCGATGAGAGCTACGCAGGCTCGTCGTCGTTCTTCCACCTTAAAGAGACAATCAACAAAATCACAGGCTTTGAGTATGTTATCCCTACTCACCAGGGTCGTGCTGCCGAGAATGTGTTGTTCTCGCACCTTGTGAAGGCGGGCTCGATTGTTCCGGGCAACTCGCACTTCGACACCACCAAGGGTCATATCGAGAGTCGCAAGGCAACTGCCCTCGACTGCACTATCGACGAGGCGAAGGATACCCAACTCGAAATTCCGTTCAAGGGCAATGTAGACCCGAAGAAGTTGGAGAAGGCGTTGGCAGAGCACCACGAGAATGTGCCGTTTATCATTGTAACAATTACGAACAACACCGCAGGTGGTCAGCCTGTTTCGATGCAGAACTTGCGTGAGGTGCGTGCTATTGCCGATAAGTATGGCAAGCGTGTAGTGCTCGACTCGGCTCGCTTTGCCGAGAATGCCTACTTTATCAAGACTCGCGAGGAGGGCTATGCCGACAAGACAATCAAGGAGATTGCACTCGAAATGTTCTCGCTTGCCGATGGTATGACAATGTCGGCAAAGAAGGACGGTATCGTAAATATGGGTGGCTTTATCGCTACTCGCCACGAGGATTGGTACGAGGGTGCAAAGCGCTTCTGTATCCCATTCGAGGGTTACCTCACATACGGTGGTATGAATGGTCGTGATATGGAGGCTCTCGCTGTTGGTCTTGACGAGAATACCGAGTTTGACAACCTCGAAACACGCATCCATCAGGTTGAATTCCTCGCAGGCTTGCTCGACGAGTACGGAATTCCATATCAGCGCCCTGTGGGTGGTCACGCAATCTTCGTAGATGCCGACAAGGTGCTTACCAAGGTGCCAAAGGAGGAGTTCCCTGCGCAGACTCTCGCTATCGAATTGTACCTCGAAGCAGGAGTTCGTGGTTGCGAGATTGGCTATATCCTTGCTGATCGTGACCCTGTAACCCGTGAAAATCGTTTCGGAGGTCTTGACCTTCTTCGCCTTTGCATCGCTCGCCGTGTCTATACCGACAACCATATGCGAGTTATCGCTGCTGCTCTCAAAAATGTCTTTGACCGCCGCAATGAGATTACCCGAGGTGTGGAGATTGTTTGGGAGACGGAGTTGATGCGTCATTTCACAGTTAAATTGCGTAAATTGTAAAAATCATTCTGAAAAATATGAAGAAACTGATTCTTCTGTTTGTTGCCCTTGCGTTGGCGACATCGGCATTCGCAGCTAAGAAGGGCGAGATGATGTCGTGGGATGAGGCTTATGCTAAGGCTGATGAGATATTGAAGACTCTCTCGCTTGATGAGAAGGTCGAGATGACACAAGGTTACAATAGATTCTTCCTTCCGGGTGCGCCAGCAAAGGGTCTGCCACACGTATATACGGTGGATGCTTCGGCAGGTGTGCGCATCAACGATAGATTGACTAATCAGAACGAGGTGCGTCACCCAGCAAAAACCACTCAGTTTCCTGCACCTATCGCTCTCGCATCGACTTTCAACCCCGAGTTAGCAAAGGCTTATGGTGAGGCTGTCGGTTTCGAAACCCGTATGGCAGGTGCGGGCGTATTGCTCGGTCCAGGTTTGAATATCTACCGCTCATCGCAGTGTGGCCGTAACTTCGAGTATATGGGCGAGGACCCATATTTGGCAGGTCAGATGGTAGCAAACTATGTTGTAGGTATGCAGGGCACAGGTACAATGGCATGCTTGAAGCACTTCGTCTGCAATAATACCGAGTTCTTGCGTAGAATATCGAACTCGGTTGTTGATGAGCGTGCGATGATGGAGATTTACACCCCTGCATTCAAGGCCGGTATCGACGCTGGTGCAGGCTCTGTAATGACTTCGTACAACCTCGTAAATGGCGAGTGGGCAGGTCAGAGCAAGTATGTTATCACCGACCTTCTCCGTGGCACTCTCGGCTTCAAGGGTTTAGTGATGACCGATTGGCGCTCGGTGTTCGATTGGAAGAAGATTGTTCTTTCGGGACAGAATGTTGAGATGCCAGGCGATCGCAACCAGCCACAGCACATCAACTCTGTACGGGGCTTATTGGCTTCGGGCGAATTGACAGAGAAGAATATCGATGATATGATTCGTCCAATGATTGCTACCTGCATCCGCTTCGGTTTGTACGAGCGTTTCAAGAATGGCCAGCCAAATGAGGATGCACTCGAAGAGAAGTTCCCTCATCACGAGAAGGTGTCATATCAGACCGCTGCCGAGGGCTCTATCTTGTTGAAGAATAACGGTATTCTCCCATTGAAGGAGGGGCAGCAGGTGTTGCTTGTAGGTCGTTGGGCAAAGGTTGCTCCACAGGGAGGTGGCTCCTCACAAGTTGATGGTTTCAACTGCGTAACTTCGGAGCAGGCTCTCCGTGCTGCACTTCGTGCACGAGTTAAGGCGGTCGAAAATCCCGATTTCATTGAGTTGCAGAATGCTGATGTTGTGGTTGTTGCTACGGGTACTTTCGATAGCGAGAGTATCGAGCGCCCATTTGCTATGGAGCGTAAGGACGAGGCATTGGTGCGTATGGCTTGCGCAGCAAACAAGAAGGTTATCGTTCTCGTACTCTCGGGCTCAGGCATCGATATGAGCGCTTGGCACGATAAGGTTTCTGCTATCATCTATGGCTGGTACCCTGGACAGGCGGGTATGCAGGCTATTGCCGATATTATGGTTGGTAAGATCAACCCTTCGGGTAAGTTGCCTGCAACCATCGAGAAGTCTTTCAAGGATTCGCCTGCTTACGGTATGATTCCAAAGGGTATGAAGGTTAGCCATACAGCTAAGAATGTCAATGAGTTGTGGATAGCTCCACGCCACTACGATGTAGAGTACAAGGAGTCAGTTCTCGTTGGTTACCGTTGGTATGAGTCGAAGGGTATCGAGCCTTTGTTCCCATTCGGCTTTGGTTTGTCGTATACAACCTTCGAGTTGTCGAAGGCTAGGGCTGCAAAGCAGATTTCGGCAGAGAAGCCGTTGAAGGTTACTGTTCGCTTGGAGAATACAGGCGCAATGGCTGGTGCCGAGGTTGTTCAGCTCTATGTTCAGGAGAACAAGCCAACCGTACTCCGTCCAAAGAAGGAGTTGAAGGCGTTCAAGAAGGTACACCTCGAGCCGGGTAAGCACACAACCGTTGAGTTTGAGTTGAAGCACTCGGATTTGGCATATTGGAACGACAAGACTCATGCTTGGGAGGTTAACAAGGGTACTTATACTTTGCACATTGGTAACTCGTCTGCAAATATAGAGCAGACTCTTACCGTAGAGGCTCTCTAAAAATCGTTCTGATTGGCTCTTTTTGCACCTTACTTGCGGCGTAAATGCTCACATAGGCTTACTATGCTCCGCTTTCCGCCACTGCGTAACGCACAAAAATAGCCTAATCATTGACGATTTTGAATAAGAGGGAGGTTGCTGATTGAATATTAAACTTTCAGCGCACCCCTATAATCCCTATAACCCCTATTGCCCCTATAATGGTTGCGCCGTGATAAGGGTTGGAGGTCGTAAAAGCAAACAAATAAGTCGAGCAATTTTGCTCGACTTATTTGTTCCTTTCCGCAGAAAGCAAGCCGCAGGCGGCTTTGATGTCCTCGCCACGAGAGGCTCGAATGGTGGTCATAATACCTCGTTGGGTGAGTGCATCTCGGAAGGCTATCATCTTCTCGTCAGAAGGCGAGAAGTATGGCGAATCGGGAATTTTGTGGAATCGAATAAGGTTTATGCGGCACTTGATGCCATCGAGCAAGCGGCACAATTCCTTAATGTGGCGTGGCGAATCGTTCAAACCACTCATCACGATATACTCGAACGATACTCGGCGTTGATGCGTGAAGTCGTACTCTCGCAGAATATCAGCCACTTGGCGAATAGGGTAGGCTCGCTCAATCGGCATAATCTGCTCACGCTCCTCGTGGAATGGGTTGTGGAGCGAAACGGCAAGATGTACCTGTGTAGAGTCCAAAAATCTGCGCAACTCCCTCGCAACACCTGCCGTCGAAAGAGTGATGCGTGTCGGCGACCAACCAAAGCCCCACTCCGAGGTCATAATTTCGAGCGCACGAAGCACATTTTCCATATTATCCAACGGCTCGCCCATACCCATAAAAACCACATTCGTGAGTCGCTCACGCTCGGGCAACGATGCTATCTGATTGAGGATGTCGCAGGTCGAAAGCGAATGCTTCAAACCGAGTCGTGCCGTAGCGCAAAACTTACAGCCCATACGGCAACCCGCTTGCGACGAAACGCATAGCGTAGCTCGCTCACGGTCAGGGATATAAGCCGACTCTACAAACTCATTTTCGGCAGTGCGATAGAGATACTTTTTTGTGCCGTCAGCCGACTCATCGGCTCGCTCCGGAGCGTGCAATCCAAGCTCGAACTTTTCGCTCAAAGCGGTGCGGGCAGCCTTCGAGAGATTGGTCATCTCCTCGAAAGAGCGAACTCCCTTCTTGTAGAGCCAATCGGCAATCTGCTTCGCCACAAAACGAGGCAACTGCAACTCGGTACATACCGCTTGCAACTCCGTCAAAGTCTTGCCATATAGGGTTTCTCTCTCCATTCGTACTTAATTTGCCACAAAAGTAGCGAAAAAAGAGTATTTCTGCCATATTTTCGTAGAAAAAACTTATATTTGTGGTTACAATAGGCACCTGCCGATTTCTCTTTTGAGTATGACTGTCGGGGCAAAAAATATCATTGTGTCAATATCAACTCTGTTGTTTGTCTGCTGCGGAGTGGTGTGTTGTGGCGATTCCGATACGCCTGTTATTGCACCGCCCGATGAGCCTGCGCAACCGCAAGATTCAATAAGCCAGGGCGTTACCCTCCCTTCCTTCGATGATATTGTTCAGACATACATATTCCGTTTGCGGGCAATGTCCTACAATGTGCACAACTGTGGCGGCACCGACGGAGTTGTCAATTATGAGCGTGTGGCAGATGCTATCACGGCGCACAATGTTGATGCTGTGGGTTTGCAAGAGTTGGATAGTGTCACGACACGCCGACCTTTGGATGTTCTGCAAAAACTTGCCGACTTGACAGGTATGTATCCGACTTTCGGAGCAGCAATCGACTATAAGGGTGGAAAGTATGGCGTTGGTGTTCTCACCAAGGAGAAACCCCTCTCGCACTATCGTGTGCCACTTCCTTGCAGCTCCGAGCCGAGAGTTTTGTTGGTGGTGGAAATGAAGGATTATTACTTCTGCAACACCCACTTTTCGCTCCATGCCGAGTATCGCACCGAGGCGGTTAAAATCATTGTCAAGGAGGCAGAAAAGCTCAGCAAGCCACTCTTTTTGGTTGGAGATTTCAATGCATCTCGTGACCAAGAGGCAATGCAGTTGCTGGCGCAACATTTCTACATATTCGACAAACGACCACCTATCTACACATTCCCTGCCGATGCCCCTCGCTCGGAGATAGATTACATCTGCCTTTATAGTGGTAGAGGAGCTCTGACTACGGTCTTTGACTATTGGGTGCCGGAACTCCCTATTGTGTCCGATCACCGCCCTACGGTGATGGATATTTCGGTTTGCGAATAGCTCAATAAGGTGATTTTGCTTTTTTATACCAAAAATTTCTGCGAATATGGTATTATTTGAAAAATAATCTCTATATTTGTGGTTGATTAGGTGCGTAGCATATTTTGCCTAATCGCAAAGTCGAAAATAAATTAAAAAATTAAACAATAATGGAGATTAAGAAAAACCCCAAAGTAGATGTTCAGAACAAGCGTGTCTTGTTGCTCGAAATTGGTTTGGCATTGGCATTGCTCGTAGTTATCGGCGCATTCCTCTACACTCCTCGTGAGTATCAGATTGAGCAGATCGAGCAGGTTGCAGCAGTAGTTGAGGAGGAGATCACCGAGATTACTCGTCAGGATCAGAAGCCACCAGAGCCTCCAAAGCGTACCGAGATTACCGTTATCACCGACATCCTCAACATCGTAACCAACGATGAGAAGATCGAGACAAGCGTCGACTTCGCCGAGTTTGCCGAGGATGTTGAGATTATCCAGCAGGTTGCAGTTGAGGAGGAGAACATCGAGGATGACCAGCCATTCGTAAAGGTAGAGCAGATGCCTTCGTTTATGGGTGGAGACCTTATGACCTTCCGTAACTGGGTACAGTCGAAGGTTCGTTACCCACAGATTGCACAGGAGAACAACATCTCTGGTCGTGTATTGCTTATGTTTGTCATCGAGCGTGACGGCTCGCTCACCAACATTCAGGTGCTCCAAACTCCTGATAGCTCACTCTCTGACGAGGCTATTCGTATCTTGAAGACCTCTCCAAAGTGGACTCCTGGTAAGCAGCGTAATCAGTCGGTGCGTGTTAAGTATACTCTTCCAATTGATTTTAGAATTCAGAACTAATCATTGGTTGGCTAAAAGCTAAAAAGCCGGGCAGCAACGCTCGGCTTTTATTAAACAAAATAGGAATGACAGAACAGAAACAAGATAAAAAAGAGAAGGGTGTCGTGGTTGAGGTCAACCGTGAGGAGCGAGCAGTTCTGGTTGCCGTTATTCGTGATAACCAGGAGCCACGCCAGGCGGAGGAGTTTCTCGATGAGTTGGAGTTCCTTGCCGAGACAGCCTCTATCAAGACCGAGCGACGCTTCACGCAGCGCCTTTCGCAACCATCGTCACGCATCTATGTGGGTCCCGGCAAGCTCGAAGAGATTGCTGCCTACTGCGAGGCGAACGAGATAGATGTTGTAATCTTCGACGATGAGCTCTCGCCATCGCAGACCCGAAATATCGAGCAGGTGATGCCGTGCCGAGTTATCGACCGCACACGCCTTATCCTCGACATCTTCCGTCAGCGTGCGCAGACCGCCTACGCCAAGACGCAGGTTGAACTTGCGCAGTGCGAGTATATGTTGCCTCGCTTGGCGGGTTTGTGGACCCACCTCGAACGCCAGCGAGGAGGTACGGGTACTCGTGGTGGTGCCGGTGAGCGTGAGATTGAGACCGACCGCCGTATCGTGCGCAACCGCATCACAAAGCTCAAAGAGGATCTCAAAAAGATTGACAAGCAGATGGCGGTGCAACGCTCCAACCGTGGCGGTATGGTGCGTGTGTCGCTGGTCGGATATACCAATGTCGGCAAATCGACCCTTATGAACTTGATTTCCAAGAGCGAGGTCTTTGCCGAGAACAAACTCTTTGCTACGCTCGACACTACGGTGCGCAAGGTGGTTTTCGACAACCTTCCGTTCCTCTTGTCGGATACCGTAGGCTTCATCCGCAAGCTCCCTACCGAACTTATCGAGTCGTTCAAATCGACCCTCGACGAGGTGCGTGAGGCGGATTTGCTTATCCATGTTGTAGATATCTCGCACCCTCAATTCGAGGAGCAGATTGATGTCGTGAAGCAGACTTTGCAGGATATTGGTGCGGGCGATAAACCTGTCTACTTGGTATTCAACAAGATTGACGCCTACACCTACACTCCGAAGGATGAAGATGACCTCACCCCTGCAACCAAGGAGAATCGTTCGCTCGACGACTTGCGCCAGAGCTGGTTTGCAAAGCAGAACACCCCTTGCATCTTCATCTCGGCAGCCGAGCGCACAAATATCGAGAAGTTCCGCACCGACCTCTACGGTATGGTGCGAGAGATTCACTGCGGTCGCTACCCATTCAACAACTTCCTCTACTAAACGGAAAACTGAAAACGGAAAGCGGAAAACTTTAATTTATATATAATATAGGTATGTTGTATATTTTAGATAATCAGAACAGTATCATCAACAAATACCTCGCCGAGTTGCGCAATATCGATGTGCAGAAGGACTCGATGCGCTTCCGTCGTAATTTGGAGCGCATTGGCGAGATTTCGGCATATGAGTTGTCGAAAACCTTGAACTATGCACCGGTGAAGGTGCAGACTCCTCTTGCCGAGGCGACCGTGCAGTGCATTGGCGATAATATCGTTCTCGCAACTATCCTTCGTGCCGGCTTGCCACTCCATCAGGGCTTGCTCAACTACTTCGATGATGCCGAGAACGCCTTTGTGTCGGCATATCGTAGCTACACCAGCGAGAGCGAGTTCGAGATTAAGGTCGAGTATATCGCTTGCCCATCGCTCGAAGGCAAGACTTTGATTCTCTGCGACCCTATGCTTGCATCGGGCGCATCTATGGTTGCAGCGTATGAAGTACTTTGCAAACACGGTGGCAAACCTGCCCATACCCACCTTGTGTCAGTTCTTGGTTGCACCGAGGGTGTCAATTTCGTCTTGGAACACACCAATCCTGCCGATGTCGACCTTTGGGTTGCAACTGTCGATCCCGTTCTCAACCCTCACAAGTATATTGTTCCCGGCCTGGGCGATGCGGGGGATTTGTGTTACGGCTCCAAACTGTAAAAAATCGTTCTGATTGGCTCTTTTTGCACGAGCCGTCGGACTCCAAATTCCTCACATAGGTTTACTATGCTGCGGATTTGTCGCCTAGCCTCGCACAAAATTTCCTCAATCATCTCTGATTTTTAGGGGTTGTTAGGGGTTGTTAGAGGTTGTTAGGGGAATATAGAGAGAATAGGGAGTATAGGGAATTTAGTGATTGTTGCTTTCTCTAAATTCTCTAAACTCCCTAAGTTCTCTAAACTCTCTTTCGTCTTTCGTCTCTCTCAACTCCGACGGTTGTCACGGCGCAACAGGATTAAGGGCTAGTAACGGCTAGTAACGGCAAGTAAGGGTGCGCTGAAAGTCTATTAGCCAATGGCTAAATTAAAAATTCCTTTAATTGTCAATTATCAATTATCAATTGTCAATTTGAGTTCTCAACTCTCAACTCTCAACTCTCAACTCCTTCCGCATATTCCCTGCATAAAATTTCAATACGGCACAATTTGTTCACAAATTATTAAAAAATCTCAAAAAATATTTGCAAAAACCAAATTCAAAATATAAATTTGCAATAACGAAACGGGATAAAAGCCGTTTTTGTGGTTTTTTACAAAAGAAACAAAACTTACAATTTACAACTAATTTTTTCATTTTAATTTCAAATTCTTACAATTATGAAGAAGATTTTTACACTTATGTGGGCGATTGTGTGCGCTGCGCTTACAATCGTGTCGTGTACACCAGACAATGGTGACGACAACAATGGCGGTGTGGTTTCCGCTTCGAAGATCACCGTTACCGGTGCTCCTGAGGCTAACCTCACTCCTGCTGCTGGCGAGCTCTCTTTGGGCTACGCTATCGAGAACCCAACTTTGACCGACGCTCTCGTTGTGACTACCGAGGCTGCTTGGGTTAAGGTTGGCGAGATTGGTGAGGCTACCGTAGCTCTTACCTATGAGGCTAACACTGATGCTCCCGGCTCTCCTGCTCGTGAGGCTGTCATCAAGTTCGCTTACAATGGCGCTGAGGATGTACTCGTAACCTTGAAGCAGGACTCGCAGGCTCCTTCGTTCGAGATTGAGTGGTTGAATGTAACTTGTGGTTCTGCACAGTACACTTGTACTCCTGCTGACAACGAGATGCTCTACCTCTTGGCAAGCACTCAGGACTTGGGTCAGATTGGTGTTCAGGGAGAGACTCCACAAGAGTTGATGAAGAACTACGCTGAGATGTTGGCTACTTATGGTATGCTTACAGGTGAGGCTGATGGTTGGTATGTATTCAAGGGTGCTACTACCGAGATGCCAAAGGATGCTTCTCGTTTCAGCGCAGAGGAGACTGTTTCTGTTTTCGCATTGGGTATCTCTGCAACTGTTGGTGAGATGGATCCGGAGACCGGTATGCCGGCTATCACTATTAATTACCTTACTCCGGTACACACTTGGGAGGTTCCATTCTTGCCTTACCCAACTGTTACTGTTCCAGAGGCACAGTTGACAAACAATGTTTCGTCTGCTGCTGGCGAACTCGTTCTCGACTGCGTTTTGGAGAACGCTTTGAACGATGGTTCGGAGGTAACTCTTTCGACCGAGGCTACTTGGGTTCACCCAACTTGGGCTGACAACAAGCTCACTATCGCTTACGATGCTAACACTGTTGCTGTTGCTCGTCGTGCAAAGATTGCTGTTCAGTATGGCTGGTGGACTAACCCATTCGAGGTAACTCTCGTTCAGGAGAAGGATGCTACTGCAACTGCTATAACTTTGAATCTCACTGTTAAGGGTACTCAGTTCAATGGTATCTTGGTTGATATTGTTCCTTCGGACGAGAATGTATTCTATGCTTTGAACTACACTACTCCTGAGAAGGATTGGGAGACTGGTGCAGAGCTTCCTATCGACTGGATGGCTAAGGCTGAGGAGCTTTTGAGCTACGCAGGCAACGCTACTTTCCACAAGGGTGCTTTGACCAACTATCTTATCAAGACCAATGTGTCTAACTACGAGTGGTATGGTTATGACTACTATGTATACGCAATCCCTGTTGCTCTTGAAGAGATTGAGGGTGCAGTTAAGGTTAACCAGATTCTCGGCGAGACGACTGTATCGGATAAGGTTACTATCGATGTTAGCAAGATGCCTAAGCTCGAGTGGGACGTTGAGAAGAGCGGTCTTACTTGGAACGAGACTAATGGTCGTTACGACCTCGAAGTTGTTGAGGGTTCGACCGTAGTTCTCCACTACATCCTTACTAACCCGGTTGAGGGTGCATTGGTTAAGTTGAATGGTACTTCGCTCTACGATAACTACAATGTAGTTGATGGCGAGCCAGTAATTGACAACGCTGCTAGTACTATCACCTTCAAGATCGACAAGTTCGACACAGCAAAGAAATACCACTATGTAAGCCCAGGCTTCAAGTATACCAATGAGGATGAGGATATGTGGGGTATCACAACTCCAAGCTTGCGTTTGACTCAGGTTGAGAACAAGGGTTATGCACTCCCTTACGAGCAGACTTTTGCATCGGGTCAGGGCGACTGGACTATCGACAATGTTGATTTGAGCACACTCTCGTATGTTTGGAAGCACGACTCATCTTACAAGTGCATGAAGGCTTCGGCTTATGTAGGTTCGGCAAAGGCTACTGAGAGCTGGTTGATCTCTCCAAAGATTGACCTCACAACAGCTACTGCTCCTGTACTTACATTTGAGCAGGCTATCAACCACGCAAAGGGTACTGCTGCTACAACCCTCACTTTGTGGGTAAAGGAGGCTTCTGCAACCGAGTGGACTCAGGTTACTATTCCTAGCTATCCAGCTTCTGATTCGTGGACATTCTACTCGGCTGGTAATGTAGATCTTTCGGCTTATGCAGGTAAGTCTATCCAGATTGCTTTCAAGTACACTTCGACAACTTCGATTGCTGCAACTTGGGAGGTTAAGAATGTTGTTGTTGCTGATGCAGGTGCCGCAGTTGCTCCGCTTATGTAATCAACATTTGATTAACTGATATTTCGCCCGACTGCTCGTTAGAGTGGTCGGGCTTTTTTTGTGCGATAGCGAAAAATAGGGGAGATAGGGAACTTAGTGAAATTAGAGAGTTTAGAGATGCTCAATATGCTCTAAATTCTCTAAATTCCTTAATCTCCCTAAAAGCTAATGTCCAACAGTTCAAAAAGCAAAAAAGAGATAAAAAACTCTCGTCTTTCGTCTTTCGTCTCTCGTCTTTTGCTTTTTTTCGGGCAAATAGTTTGCAATTCAAAAAAAACTTTGTAACTTTATAAAACCATTTGAGGTAAAACCGAAAAACTTTGAACACTTAAAACTATAATGCTATGAAAAATTACTCACCAAAAGAGATTAAGAACATCGTTCTGATTGGAGCCCCAGGCTCGGGTAAAACTACCTTGGCGGAGGCTATGGCTTACGAAGGTAAGGTTATCGACCGTCGAGGTAGTGTAGAGAACAACAACACCCTGTCGGACAACACCGACATCGAGCACGAATACAAGCGCTCTATCTATGCGACAACTCTCTTCACCGAGTTTATGGGTCGCAAACTCAATATCATCGACTGCCCGGGATCTGACGACTTCTGCGGAAACCTCTTCTCGGCATTCAAGGTTGGTGATGTGGGCGTTATGCTCGTAAATGCACAGACCGGCTGGGAGGTAGGAAATGTCCTCCAAGGTCGTTATGCTCGCATCTTGAACAAGCCACTCATCGCTGTTGTCAATCAGCTCGATGGCGAGAAGGCTTCCTACGAGAATGCTCTCGAAACTATGCGTGATAAGGCTTCGGTTAAGCCGGTTATCGTTCAGTATCCTGTAAATCAGGGTGTTGGCTTCGATTCGTTTATCGATGTCTTGATGATGAAGATGTATCGCTTCACCGACGAGAATGGTACTCGTGAGGAGTTGGATATTCCTGAGAGCGAGATGGAGAAGGCTCTCGATTTGAATCGTGAGTTGATCGAGACCGCAGCCGAGCACGATGACGCTTTGATGGAGCTCTACTTCGAGAAGGGCACTTTGACACAAGACGATATCCGTTCGGGCTTGAAGATTGGCGTTGCAAAGCGTAAGGCTATGCCTGTATTCTGCGCAAGCGGTAAGAAAGATATTGGTACCAAGCGTTTGATGGAGTTTATCATCAATGTTGCTCCTGGTCCAACTGTAGCTCCTGCATTCCCTGCTGTTGACGGCTCGGAGGTTGCTGCCGACGAGACTGCACCTGTGGCACTCTTCGTATTTAAGTCGCAGATGGAGGGTCATATTGGCGAAATCAACTACTTCCGTGTAGTTCGTGGTAAGTTGACCGAGGGTATGGAGTTGGTGAACTCTCGCACAGGCAACAAGGAGAAGCTTTCGCAGTTGTTCGCCGTAGCGGGTAAGAACCGTATCAAGGTTACCGAATTGTCGGCGGGCGATATCGGTTGCACTGTTAAGTTGAAGGGCACTCGCACAAACGACACTTTGGCTGCACCTGCTGCACCTATCACTTTGGAGCCTATCGTATTCCCGGAGCCACGCTACCGTGCTGCTGTTAAGGCTAAGGTACAGGCTGACGAGGAGAAACTCGGTAAGTTGTTGCTCGATGCTCGTTTCGAGGATCCTACCATTCTTGTTGAGTACTCTAAGGAGTTGAAGCAGACCATTATCCAGGGTCAGGGTGAGCACCACCTCAATATCTTGCGTAACCGCATCTTGGCAGACAGCAAGGTCGATATGGAGTTCTTCGCACCGAAGATTCCGTATCGTGAGACCATCACCAAGGTTGCTCAGGCTGACTATCGTCACAAGAAGCAGTCGGGTGGTGCAGGTCAGTTTGGCGAGGTACATATGGTTATAGAGCCTTACTATGAGGGCATTGCTGAGCCATCGAAGTATAAGGTAAATGGCAAGGATATCACCGTAAATATCAAGGGTAAGGAGGAGTACGACCTCGAATGGGGTGGTAAGCTTCAATACTACAACTCGATTGTTGGTGGTGCTATCGATGCACGCTTTATGCCGGCTATTTTGAAGGGTATTATGGAGAAGATGGACGAGGGTCCGCTCACAGGTTCGTATGCTCGTGATATCCGTGTAGTTATCTACGACGGTAAGATGCACCCGGTAGATTCTAACGAAATCTCCTTCAAACTCGCTGCTCGTAACGCATTCAAGGAGGCGTTCCGCAATGCAGGTCCGAAGATTATGGAGCCTATTTATAATGTCGAGGTACTCACTCCAACCGACTATATGGGTGCTGTAATGAGCGACCTCCAAAATCGTCGTGCGATGATTATGGGTATGGAGTCGGCAAAGGGCTTCGATAAGCTCAACGCTCGTGTGCCACTCGCAGAGCTCTATCGTTACTCTACAACGCTCTCGTCTTTGACCTCTGGTGCTGCAACCTACACTATGAAGTTCGATTCATACGAGCAGGTGCCAAGCGATGTTCAGGAGAAGTTGTTGAAGGCTTACACCGACACCGACGAGGAGTAAAAATTGTTCTGATGAGTTCTTTTTGCACGAATCTACGGAGAGCGGAATGCTCACATAGGCGTACTATGCTCCGCTTCCGCTCCCTTGCTTCGCACAAAAATAATCTCATCATAAGCAATTTTAGGAGAATTGTTCTGATTGAATTCTTTGTCCGAATATCGGGTAGGGGAATGCTCACATAGGCTGACTATGCTGCGGACTCAACGCCTTGCCTCGCACAAAATTTCCTCAATCATAAGCAATTTTTAGGAGAGAAGAATTTAGTGAACATAAGGAGCTTAGTGAGTTTAGTGAAAATCTCTAAATTCTCTAAATTCCCTAATCTCTCTAAATTCCCCAAAAAATATAAAAATGTTTAAGTAAAAATGTAATTGAAAACCCTAACCAACCATTTTTCATAAGCATTTTTTCAGGAGAGGGCAGAGTCGTGAGATTCCGCCCTCTCCGCCTTTTTGCTGTTTGGTGGGTGGTTTCGGCATTGGACTGCGGACTCCAAAATGCTCACATAGCTCCACTATGCTCCGCTTTTGTTGCGCTGCAAGCTTTTTAACTACTCACTTCTCACTACTCACTAAAACAAAAGTTTTCCGTTTTCCGCTTTCCGTTATCCGTTCTTTTTATTATCTTTGTATTATGATATTGGACGAACTCGCTTTGACTTTTGTTCCCGACCTCGGCTCACGAGGTGTGGCGCATCTTATGGATATATACGGTGATGCGGCAATGGTCTATGCGCAACCGGAACACAACCTTGTGGTTTGTGCCGAATTGCGCAGGGATATCGCCTCACGAATAGCCCAGAAGGTGGGTTATGCCGAGGCCGAGCGAGAGTTAGAGTATTGCAACAAGCATAATATAAAGGCTACATCCTACACCGATAGTGACTATCCGCCACTTCTGCGTGAGGCGTCGGATAGACCGCACATCGTCTATTCGGTGGGCGATATCGGGGCATTGCAGTCGAAACACATTCTCTCGGTGGTAGGCACAAGGCGCATAAGTTCGTATGGCGAGAGTGTCTGCGCCAAGTTTATTCCCGAGCTGGCGGAGATGTTCCCCGACTTGGTCGTAGTGAGTGGTTTGGCATTCGGCGTAGATGCCGCAGCACATCGTGCAGCTTTGGCAGCAGGAGTGCGAACAGTTGGCGTTGTGGCAAATCCTCTGCCCGATGTGATACCTGCCCAACACAGAAATCTCGCCAAAGATATGATCGAAAATGGCGGTGCTATCGTTACGGAGTTGCACTCGCAGACCAAGCAGAATGGCGCATACTACATCCCTCGCAACCGCATTATAGCGGGCGTGGCGGAGGGTTTGTTGGTTGTCGAATCGCCGTCAAATGGTGGCTCGCTCTCGACAGCCAAGGCGGCAGATGCCTACTCTCGTACCATTATGGCGGTGCCTGGTCGTATCACCGACTCACGCTCGGAGGGTACAAATCATCTGATAAAGACAAATGTCGCTCAACTCGTAACCTCGGCAGAGGATATTGCCAAGGCGTTGGGCTGGGAGATACCGGGCGCAGTACCCGAGAAGATGCACTTTGCTCCGCACGAGGTTACACCAAAGGAGCGTAGTGTCTATAATGTTGTGGCAGATAGTTCCGACGGCTTGACTATGGATAAGATTGCCGAAATGACCTCCCTCTCGGTGGCAGAGGTGAGCGCTATATTGTTGAATATGGAGTTGTCGGGTATGGTGCGCCAACTCCCTGGAAAGGTCTATGTGATATGCTAATCGATACCCATTCGCACATATACGATGAGGCGTTTGACTCTGATCGACAAGAGGTTGTCGAGCGAGCCAAAGCCGAGGGCGTGGAGCGCATCGTCTTGCCGGCAATAGATGGCGAGAGCAACGAACGGTTGTTCGATATGTGCCGAGAGTGGGGCGACTATGTGGTGCCGTTGATGGGTCTGCATCCGACATCGGTAAATGACAATCCTCGTTGGCGTGAGGAGTTAGCCGAGGTGGAGCGATTGCTCGCTGCGCCACCACAGGGCATAGAGCGATTCTATGGCGTTGGCGAGATAGGCTTGGATCTCTATTGGAGCCGTGATTGGCAGTCGGAGCAAGAGGAGGTTTTCAGGGCGCAGTTGGAGTTGGCGTTGAAGCACAATTTGCCAATTGTTGTGCATACTCGTGATGCGTGGGAGGAGATGGCTGCGATTGTCGAGGAGTATCGAGGTCGTGGTTTGAGAGGTATATTTCACGCCTTCTCTTCGGATGTGGCGATGTATGAGCAACTGCGCTTGGCGGGCGACTTTGTGTTCGGTATTGGAGGTGTTGTGACCTTCAAAAAGAGTGCGCTGGCAGAGGTTGTCAAGTCAATGCGATTGGAGGATTTGGTAATCGAGACCGACTCGCCATACCTCACTCCTACGCCATACCGAGGTACTCGCAACGAGTCGTCGTATGTGCGCTTTGTAGCGCAGAAAATAGCCGAATTGAAGGGCGAAACTTACGAGGTGGTAGCCGAACGAACCACCGCAAATGCAAAACGAATTTTTAATCTGTAAAACGATATGAAAAAGGCATCTATCCTGATAATCTACACGGGAGGAACAATCGGTATGCGCCGAAACGAGAATGGAACACTCGTGCCATTCGACTTCAATACTATCGAGCAGGAGTTCCCTGCGGTGCGAAATCTGAATGTGGATATCTCGGTCTGCAAGATGGAGGCTATCGACTCCTCGAATGTGACAGCTGCTCGTTGGAGCGAGTTGGCACACATCATAGCCGACAACTACGATGCGCACGACGGCTTTGTGGTGTTGCACGGCACCGATACGATGTCCTACACCGCTTCGGCACTCAGTTTTATGCTCGACAATCTGTCGAAACCTGTAATCTTTACTGGTAGCCAGATTCCGATGGGTATCCTTCGTACCGACGGTCGTGAAAATCTGATTACAGCGATAGAGATTGCTGCTGCAACCGACTGCGAGGGTAATGCTTTGGTGCCCGAGGTTGCGCTCTACTTCCAAAACCGACTCTTCCGTGCAAATCGCACCTCGAAACATTCGGCGGAGGCGTTGAGCGCCTTCGAGTCGAGAAATATGGCTCCGCTTGCCGAGGTGGGTGTCAATATCAAGTACGATTACAAGGTTATCCACCACCCGACAACGCTCGATGAGCCGTTGCGAGTGTTGGATAAGATGAACGACAAGGTTATTGTCGTGAAACTCTTCCCGGGCTTGTCGGAGGCATCGTTGCGAGCAATGCTTGCGATAGAGGGTTTGCAGGGCGTGGTGCTCGAAACCTACGGAACGGGAAATGCACCTACGGCAAAGTGGTTTGTCGAGGCGTTGAGCGAGGCTATTGCCCGTGGTATCTCGGTCGTAAATATCACACAGTGCCAGGGTGGTGCGGTGGCTATGCACCTCTACGAAACAGGCAAACAGTTGCAGGAGATAGGCGTTATCTGTGGCTACGATATGACCACCGAGGCTGCGGTTACAAAACTTATGTGGCTGCTCGGCAAAGAGTTGTCGGGTGAGCTCCTCGCAACCGAAATGGAGCAATCTCTGCGTGGCGAACTTACAAAGTAAGTGGGTGATAAATAGCAAATGTGTAAAAATGTAAGTTTGTGTTTTGCAAACTGAATAATAATTGCTATATTTGCGCCGAAATAGGTATATACCTATTCGACAGAGAAAAAAACGAAAGAATAGATAACAAGTTTTTAATTTTTTAATCATTTCAAAACATTATGAAAAATCTTTTTAAGTTGACATTGGTTCTTGCGGCTGCCGCTTTGACCTTGACAGGTTGCGACTGCTTCAAGAAGATGGCGAAGAACCCTTCGGCTATCACAGTTACTTGTACTCCGGATGTCCTCGTTCTCAACAACGGTAAGGTTGTTGCTGACATCACAGCTGAGGTACCTGCAAAGTATTTCAACAAGACCGCTTCGTTGAAGGTTACTCCTGCTTTGGTTTATGCAGGTGGCGTAACCAAGGGTAACACTCTCCTCTTGCAGGGTGAGAAGGTTGCTGACAACGGTATGCTCGTTAAGAATGGCGAGGCTCTCTCGATCAAGCGTCACATCGAGTTCGCTTACAAGCCAGAGATGCAGCTCTCGAACCTCGTACTCATCGTTGAGGTTAAGTGCAAGAGCGGTAAGTGCAAGGAGTTTACTCTCATCAACGCTAACACAGGCGAGGTTCTCGCAGCAGACACAAAGCTTACTCCTGCTGAGTATGGTTTGACCATCGCAAAGGGTATCAACACCTTGCAGGCTGAGCTCGACTTCTCGGAGGCTATGCAGAGCGCAGCTAACAACTACAAGCGTGTAACTACCGTAGTAACAAAGGCTGATATCGTTTACAAAATCAACTCTTCGCGTGTTGCAAAGAAGGCTGTTGAGACTGAGGAGTTGAAGTCTTTGAAGGCTGGTGTTGAGGCTAACAAGGCTAACGACCGTGTTGCACAGTCGCTCTATGTTAACGGTTATGCTTCGCCAGATGGTCCGGAGAAGTTCAACGACAAGTTGTCGGAGAAGCGTTCGAACACCGGTTTGAAGGCTGTTGAGAAGTTGCTCGCTGACGCTGGTTTGAATATCGACGCTGCTGCTTACGGCGAGGACTGGGAGGGCTTCCAGGCTGCTGTTGCTGCATCGAACATTGCAGATAAGGACCTCATTCTCCAAGTTTTGAAGATGTACTCGTCGAGTGCAGAGCGTGAGAAGGAGATCAAGAATATGTCGACTGTATTCAAGTCGCTCAAAACTGATGTTTTGCCACAGCTCCGTCGTGCACAGGTTGTAAATAGCGCAGATGTTACAGGTTGGAGCGATGAGGAGATGGCTGCATTTGTTAAGGAGGGCAAGGCTTCGACTTTGAAGTTGGAGGAGTTGCTCCACATTGCATCGGTTTGCGACTGCGTTGCAGAGGCTGCATTGGTTGAGGCTACTAAGTCGGGCGACGCTCGTGCTTGGAACAACCTCGCATTGGTTTATGCAAAGGCTGGCAACTACGCTAAGGCTGTTGAGTGCTTGAACAAGGCTGACAAGAGCGTTGCTGCTGAGTTGAACAACAACTACGCTTTGGCATACGCTGCTGAGGGCGATGTAGCAAAGGCTGAGGGCTATGCTGCAAACGCTTCTGCTGAGGCTAAGGCTTTGGTTGCTGCTGCAAAGGGTGACTACGCTGCTGCAGCTCAGACTTTGAAGTCGGGCTACAACGCTGCTATCGTAAACTTGCAGAATGGTAACCTCGCAGCTGCTAAGCAGTGCATCGCTAGCGATATGTCTGCTAAGGCTGACTACCTCCGTGCAGTTATCGCTTGCAAAGAGGGTGATGTTAAGGGTGCTAAGGCTCAGCTCAACAGCGCAATCTCTAAGGATGCTTCGTTGAAGGAGAAGGCTGCGAAGGATGTTAACCTTGCATCATTGAAGTAATTTCTTGTGATAAGCCGCAATCTACGGCACATCGCTAAAAGTAAAAGACCTCGGGCTGTACGCTTTTGTACTATCCCGAGGTCTTTTCTTTTGCGATGCGTCGCATCTCACGGCTTCTGACAAGAAATCAAATTGTTTTTTGTAACATCGTAGATGTCGTTCTCTCGCAATCAAAAGTGGTGAAAAACGCAGTTTTTCTGAAAGTTTTTGGTGCCGCTTTTCCCAAAAAGGGGCAAAGAGAAATAATTTACAACACTATGCGTCTGCGATAGCGGTTGTAGAGATGAGTGACCTTATTAACATAGGTGATAGTCTCGTCGCTGCCGTGGAAGGCTCCCGACTGCACCACCTCGTGGTCGGCATATTCTGGCTCGGAGAGGAGTGATAGGTAGGTCGCTACGGCGTTCCAACTCTCGTCGTCGTCATCGTGGTACTCTGCGAGTCGTCGAGCGTCGGCAATGCGTGGGTAGCCGGCATTATAGCAGGCGAGGATAAAGTTCAATCGCTCCTCCTTGTCGAAGTCGGCGGAGAGTCGAAGCATCTTGTTGTTTTCGAGGAGTAGTTGTGCTGCAATCTCGACATTTGTCTGCGCATCGAAGAGTGCCTCTCGGGCATAGCCCATATTGCGAGCTACGAGCGGCATAATCTGCATCAAGCCTACTGCTCCAACCTTCGATACGGCATCGAAGCGAAATTGCGATTCGGTGCGGGCAATGGCTGCGAGGAGTAGCCAATCTATGCCATACTTTTCGCCTACCGCTTGGAAGATATGGTCGTAGGGGGAGATGGCATACGATGATGCAACCTCCTCAGTTTCGAGTGGTTTAGTAGCGTTCTGATGTTGTTTGCTGATGTCGGCGACAACGAGTGCCGAGAACGCACCCACCGAGACAAAGAGTATCGGCAGGATAGCGTTAGATATAAATTTTCTCCACATCACCCATAAATTTTAGTCGTAGAAGGTCCACGAGATTCCAAATTTGAACATTCCGGGGTTAAGTGGGTATCTGGCTACGGCAAAGTACTCCTGATTGCCGAAGAGTCCATAATTCCAGTGCTGATACTTCAAGAGTATGCGCATACGCTTCCACTTCGCAGCAATAAATGCATCGAGGTAAGGGTAGTTGCCCACCTCGGTCTCGTTCTGGTTGTAGAAGACCGAAAGGGCAGGGTTATAGCCCTGTGCAAAGTAGCGAGTATTAAATCTTCCATCGACACCTACCTGCAAGCGCAGAATATCTCGCTTAACCCAGAACTCGTAGTAGTACGAGAGGAAAGCCGATACGAGTGGCAATGGAACAACCTGACGATTTGAGGTGAGCTGCACCAAAACTCGGTGGTCGAGATGCACACCTTTGATGTTGAAATTCTTCTGCGCATAGATGCTCGTTACACTCACGGCACCATCGTGCTGCTTAGGCATACAATCGGCACCATAGTATATCTTGTTGCGCAAAATGCTCTGCCAGAAGCCCAACTCTATGCCGTAGTCGGGAACGGTGAAGGCGATGTTAAATCGTGTTTCGCCCTCCTTCTTGAAGTCGTTGTTCCAACGGTAGTGGTTCGAGTTCCAATGGTTTTGCCAATATGCCGGCGAGGTCATCGACTCGGAGAATGAGCCCGAGAGGGTAATCGGCTTCTTCTTGATGTATGCGCTGAACGATGCTCGTGCCGAAATCTCGTAGTCGCCACCACGATAGCCCGACGGGTAGAGCTTGAAGTTTGCTCCCCAATCGGCATATTTGCGAATCTTACCCTGCACACCTGCGTAGGCAAACCATGAAGTCTTATTTACCTTCTTGATCTTGCCCGAGAGGTAGTCCTTCTCGGCAAATTGCGAGTAGGTGTGAACATCAATGCCCACACCGCCGTCGAGTGTTCCTACTGCTCCATTTCGATCCCAAGGCTGCGCCTGTACGAATATGCGGTTTGTGATTATGCGCTCGTAGGTCGAATCTCGTGTCTTCTCGGGGCTGTAAAACCAATCTTTATAGTAGGTATCCGTGTGCGAGGTGAATGATCCGTTCGGATTACGCTGATATCGCTCATCCTTGTAGGTAGAGTACTTGTCGACATAGAGCTTGCTCCACTCGTTGTACTCGAAGGTGTGTCCCACATATATCGCAGGAAGATCCGACATCGAGAAATCTCGCTCGGTCATCCTCACGAATGGAATACCTACGGACTGCTTGATGAAGAAGGCGTTGTTGCGATAGGTGTTCTTCGCCTCGGCTCCCGCCAAACGCATCGGAACACCCGAAGGCATCTCGAAAATGGTATCCGTAATAGCCCAATCGCCTACGACACCACCACTCTCCTGCTGCTCGACCTTGTTGTGGGTGTAGCCCGCAAAGACCGAATATCGCTTGCCGGTATGCGCTACCGTACCCGAGAAATTCTTGTTGCGCACCCTCGATACATCGTACTTACTGCGTGAGCCCCTCGAACGGAAATTCAACGACACAGAGGTCGACGGGTTGATATTCTGCGATGCCATAATCTCGAAATGCTCCTCACGGTAACGCTTCTGTCCCGATTCGAGGTAGGTCATCCAGATGTATGGGTGCTTCATATTGTAGAATGGCACATTCTCTGTGTTGTAGGAGTAGGCGTCGTATGGCTGCGAGAAAGTAAATTCTCGTGAGCGAGTGCGCTCGAAGTAATTTACCTCGGTCGAAGCCTGTCCTAAACCACCCACCGAGTTATTACCGAGTCGCTTGTGGTAGTGAGGGTAGTCCAAACGCCACACCATCAATGTGGTGTCTATCGGCTCAACCTCTACGGTGTTGTACTCTCTGTTGATGTGCCACTTGAAGTTGCGCAAGGCTCTAATCGAGTCGTTGAAGAAGTAGGACTCCAATGGTTTGCGTGGTTTCTTCTTCTTTGTGCTGTCGGCCTGCTCTCCATTTATCGGGTTGCCATTCTCGTCTAACTGCTGACCATCTGTGCCTTGCTGCGATGGGTCGAGTGGCATACCGTTAGCATCTAATCCCCTCTGCTGATTGCGCTGGGCATTCATCAGGGCTCGGGCATCTATCTGTGCCGACGCACCGGCACTCACCGCAACCACAAGGATTGCAGCAAGCATCGCACGCCATATTTTTGCCCCGATTTTCACTCCGTCTATCGCTTTTTTGCCACCCAACGCACGGTCGAGATTGCTATATATAGAACGATTATTGCAGGAATTGCGTATAAACGAATCAAATTTATTGCTAAACACGCTGTGAGGAGGAATCCGTAGCGTATCTTATTGTCGGTGCTACCGAGACCCCACTCGTGGAATTTGAGCGAGAACATTCTTATCGGGCTGATAAGCAAGAGTGCTACCAATACCGAGATAAGTGCCAACCACTCCAACTCAATAACGAGCGAGTTACGCTCGCACAACATAGCCAACGAACCGAGCAGAATTGCTGCACCAGGCGTTGGGAGTCCTTCGAACTCCTCCTTCTGGGTCTCGTCGATGTTGAACTTTGCAAGACGAAGTGCCGAGAGAGCCACCACGATGAGTGGAATATAGCAAACCACCTCGCTCCACATCTCGTTCAAGCCAAATGCCGAAGGCATCTGACCGCACAATACCGACATTGCTACTGCCGGTGCAACGCCAAACGATACCATATCCGCCAATGAGTCGAGCTGAACGCCAAGTGCGGAGTATTGTTTGAGCAGTCGGGCACTGAAACCATCTAAGAAATCGGCTACGGCCGATGCGATGATAAAGATGAATGCCATCTGTAAGTCGTTGTAAACCAACGATGAGATAATCGAACCCACGCCACACAAGAGGTTTGTCAGCGTAATGCAGTTGGGTATGGTAAAAAGTTTAATCTTCATAGTCTGCGCAATTTATCACGCAAAGATAAGAAAAAGTTTTGGTTTTTAATTAAAATTAAAAAAATAAGAGTCAAGAATTTTACTTCTCAACTCCTAACTCTCAACTCTCAACTCTCAACTTGTTTAGTAGTTTTCTCTCTTTGGCTCGAAATAGCTCTGCGGATGCTGGCAGGTCGGACAGGTGCGAGGAGCATCCTTTGCCTTGCAGACAAAACCGCAGTTGCGACATTGCCACCAGATGGCGTCGTCACGATGGAAGAAGTTGCCGTCGGTTAGGCGTGAGAGTAGCTTCAAGTAGCGATTTTCGTGCTCTACCTCCACGGTCGAAACCATTCGGAAGGCACTCGCCACCTCGGGGAAACCCTCCTCCTCGGCAATGTTGGCAAAGGTGGGGTAGAGTACATCCCACTCCTCACGCTCACCCTCGGCTGCGGCGAGAAGATTTTCGAAGGTCGAGCTGATAATGCCGGCGGGGTAGGTCGCATCTACGATTGTCGCCTTGCCTCCTTCGAGGAGCTTGAAAAATACCTCGGCGTGCTCTTGTTCTTGCGCTGCTGTTTCGTCGAATATGGCAGCGATCTGCTCGTAACCCTCCTTGCGGGCACGCTTGGCGAAGAATGTGTAGCGGTTGCGTGCTTGCGACTCTCCGGCAAAAGCCTTCAATAGATTTTGTTCGGTGCGTGTTCCTTTGATGCTTTTCATTGTGCGAAATTTTTAATATGTTCGAGGGTATTGGGGCAAGATTTATGCCGATTTTATAGCCTGTTTGGGTGATAAATGGTAAAAAAGTAATTTTTTTTTTGAAAAAAGTTTGGTGGAAAGAAATTTTTGCTTTATCTTTGCACTCGCAATCGGGTAGAACCGAGAGCGGTAATGCCTCTTTAGCTCAGTTGGTAGAGCACGACACTCTTAATGTTGGGGTCCAGGGTTCGAGCCCCTGAGGGGGTACGAAAAAGGAAGATCGAAAGGTCTTCCTTTTTTTGTACCAGTGTGTTACCTATCCCCCAAACCCCCTTTCTGTAAAGGGGGCTTAGTTTTTTCTGCCCACTCGGGCGAGAACCCTGGCTGCTCCTCCCTTCCAGGGGGGGGAGGGTGCAATAGCAACCTATCATTAATCTTCTCGTTTGCCCCAGCAGTGTTCGTAAAGAGGACAATGAGGTTGGCAACCGAAACTATCGTAGCCGTGCGGACATCGCCACTCTTGATGTTGACCGCTGTTGCTTGCAGCCTTGCCTACTGCCCAGCCAACGATACCCAATACTATAATAAGAAAGATAAATCCCATATGATTTTAATTACTGATTACTACCTCATGAGAAGGTCAAGCCGTACGAGATTAGGTTATTTTCGGGTGTTATCGTCATTTATTAAGTGCGCTATACAAATAGCAGCGATTACGAAGCAACAAAAAAATGAGTAAAGCCCAAAAAGGGCTGAGCCGACTAGGCTCGAAATAACTACAAGTCCCATAATATCCTACCTTAAATTGTTAAACATTAATCAAATTCCTTCTCTGTACCCGGCACGCTCTACTAAGCCTCCTCTACAACGCTTCGGCTCTCTATCAAATAGATTGCAATACCACTCGCCGCAATTACACCTACTGCCAAGACCTTTGCCAAAACACCACCTACAAAAATCAAAATATCCATCATAGTTTAATAGTTTTATTGGTTCACGATGCAAATATCCGATGTATTTTTGACAGTTTGTGTCAAACACTAAAAAAAATAGCAAAAAAAAAGGTTGCCCGAAGGCAACCCAAAATGTAAGTTGTAGCGCTACTACTCTGCCTTTGGAGCAACCGGCATACGACGCTCCTTGATGCGAGCCTTCTTACCGGTCAACTCACGGAAGTAGTAGATACGAGCACGGCGAACAACACCATACTTGTTAACCTCGATCTTGTCGATGTGTGGTGAGTAGAGAGGGAAGATACGCTCAACGCCTACGCCGTTCGAAATCTTACGGATAGTAAACATCTTGGTCTTACCTGTACCCTTGATCTGGATAACTACACCACGGAAGCTCTGCAAACGCTCCTTGCTTCCCTCGATGATACGATAAGTTACGGTGATTGTGTCACCTGCTGAGAACTGAGGGATGTCGGCATCAGTCTTTGTCCACATCTGCTCGTTCACGAGTCTGATTAATGAATCCTTGTTCATTGTTGCAACAAAAATTTAATAAGTTTCCATTCAACATTATCGCTGCAATCTCGCTACCATAGTCGGACACTGCCGTCTAATCCTTGCCGAAGCACTTTTTGCTCGATTACCCTATATAAGAGGTTGATATGCGGGGGCAAAGATACAACCTTTTTTCAAAAAAACAAAATCGTTCTGATGAGTTCTTTTTGCACGAGTGTGTCGGATAGCGAAATGCTCACATAGGCTTACTATGCTGCGCTTTCGCTACCTAACATCGCACAAAAATAATCTCATCATTGACGATTTTGAAGTTGAGTAGAGTTCTGATGAGTTCTTTGCGCACGAGAGAGATATGAGACCAATGAGACTAATAAGACCAATGGGACTAATGGGTGGTGATGCGTTTGCGAGCGCACCCATAGGTCTCATTTGTCCCATAGGTCCCATTTCTCCTATTTACTGCGCTAAATTTTGAATTATAAAAAAGCCAATGGCCAATGGCTAATGGCTAAAATAAAAAAAAACGAGCAATCGCTCGTTTTTTTTTATCTCTCGTCTTTTGTCTTTAACCCTGCTACGCAGGCTTTTCCTCCTTGCGGCTCGGCAAAGTGTGCAAGCACACTCTGCTCTCGCTCCGCTGCGTCAGTTCCGTTTTCCGCTTTCCGTTCTCAAAACAAAGTGTTCGAGCACCAGCACCACGATAATGCCCATAACAAAGCCGTTGCCGACGATTGGGCGCAACAAAGAGGGAACTGCTGCCATTGCCTCGGCTGGGGCAAATGAGAGGATAATCGTGAGCATAATCGGCAAACCGAGTATCAAGCCATCCTTGAACGAAAGTACCGCCTTCGATGAGTGGATAATCTCCAAACCGGCTGCCACCTGCGTAGCCATAAGGAAGAGCAGAACGATACCCATAATTGGCTGTGGGATAGTCAGCAATACTGCCACCGCCTTCGGGAAAAATGCCAACACGACCATCGCCACGGCTGCCGGTAACATAGTGTAGCGAGATGCGCACGATGTCGAAGCCACAACGCCCGGCGAGAGCGAGTAGTCGACCATGCCCGGAACACCCGCTGCTCCGCTTACCATATTTATAATACCCGTAACGAGGAGTCCTCGTGTTTGGCGTTTGCCCATATCCGATGCACCCACCATATCGCCAAGCGACTGCACCGAGCCCACCTGATTGATAAGCAGGGCGATGTAGCAGAAGAGGAAGGCGATGATGACACCTGCATCGAGATTGTACTCCGAAAGGATGAGTTGCGGAGCGACCGTATCGCTCACAAACTCCTTCGGGAACTCGGTCATCGCATAGTAGAAGATAGAGCCGAAAATCATCGCCAAAATCACGACGGTCGATTTCCAAATGCCCTTAAAGACATTGTTTGCCCACGCCATAATCGCCGTGCCGACGATTGCCGCAACGAGTGCCAGCCCTGCGTGAGCCTTATCGGCAAAAATCAACCCTACGATAGGCTTTGCCATAGTGAACGAAATCAGAATGACGATTGCCGCAACGATGCGAGGAGTGAAGATGCGCTTGACATACTTCATTGCTCCGACTGCCGCCAAGAGTGTAACCAACGCTCCGCCAACAATCATAGAAGGGTAGATTGTCGATGCTCCGTGTCCTTGCGAAGCAGCGGCGATAACGCCCATCAACAGTACGGCGGCAGGGCCTGCCACCAATGGCAGGCGATGCCCCCATAATACCTGTATAATAATGGTGATGCCACAGATGATAAAGAGTTTTTGGGTAAAGAATACCATCTCGCCCGCAGGTGCAATAAATGTGCTCGTAAGCACTACGGGGATGCAAATCATCAGCCACTGCAAGCCATAGAGCAGTAGTGCTCCAACCCCCAACTTATCATCTATGTTATACCTTAGTCTCACTAAATTAAAAATTAAGAATTAAGAATTAAAAATTTCTCGTTAGAAGATGGTTTTTTTGTGTAGTCGTAGTTGTCGATTTTTATATCTCTACTCTAATATCCCTAACGACTCTAACGCCCCTAACGACTCTAATCTCTACTTCTTTGCGTCGCACATCTCCTTGACAATCTTCTTTGCAAGAACAGGCTCATCGGTGGTGATGAAATCTACGCCATTTTGAATGCACCAGCGGATATCCTCCTCCTTATTTACGGTCCAAGCATTGACGGTCAAGCCTAACTTGTGAGCCTGCTTGATCCAGTTCTTTTTCTTCTTCCAAACCTTGATGTTGTAGTCGAGGCTGTTGCAACCCAAACCCTTCACATAGAGAGGGTCGTAGTTGCCACTCAAGTAGGCGATTTTAGAGCCCTCTGGAGCCTTCTTTGCCAACTCGTAGCATATCCAAGGATGAGCTGCGAGGTATTCTACATTATTCTGCATACCCATCTGCTCTACGGTAGCAATAACTGCCTCTACGAGCTCTGTCTCACGCTGTGGAGTAGCTTGACTCTTAAGGTCGAGCATAAGCTTTGTTGCAGGCTTCTTCTTTGCTCGTTTGAGGAAATCCTCCAATGTCGAGATGTACTCACCATTTGCGTAAGGGATGTTGAGCATCTTCTCCAAGGTCGAACGCTGAACATCAGCCTTTGGCGATGCCTTACGGTTAGGGTGCCAACCACTCTGAACAACCAATACCTCGCCATCCTTTGTGAGGTTTACATCGCACTCCGACGCATAAACCTTTAACTTCTGTGCCGCTTTGAGTGCGCTGATTGTGTTCTTCGCACCGCTCGACGGAGCCTTGTGATAACCTCCATTAGCTACAATCTGCGGAGCCTTGTATTGAGCCGATACTGCGAATGCTGTGGCTACTGCCAATATCGCTAAAAATATCTTTTTCATATCTTTAAGTCTGTTTTTTACAGGTTGATTATTTGCACATTTCGTTGATGATGTTCTGAACGAGCACCGGATCGTCGGTGGTGATGTAATCTACTCCATTCTGGATGCACCAGCGGATATCCTCATCCTTATTTACGGTCCAAGCATTCACATACATACCGAGTTTGTGAGCCTGCTTGATCCAATTCTTCTTCCTTTTCAAAACGGTGTATCGGTAGTCGATGCCCTTGCAACCCATACCCTTGCAATACTGTGGCGAGTAGTCGCCGTTGAGGTAGGCAATCTTTGTTCCCTTCGGAGCAAGGCGTGCAATCTCCCAGCAAACAAATGGGCGGAATGCGATATACTCAACCTCCTCCTGCAAGTTGTACTTCGCAACCATATCGACAGTCTTCTGTACGATTTCGGTTTCGAGTTGTGGGGTGAGCTGATCCTTAATCTCGATGATGAGCTTGGTGTTCTTCGACTTTGTCATCTGCTGGCAGTACTCCTCGAATGTAGGCACAACCTCGCCGCTTTCGAGAAGAATAGCCTGCACCTTCTCCTTGGTGCTGCGCTGAACATTTACACGAGGCTTTCCATCCTTCTTACCCGGGTGGTAAGGGCCGTGAACTACCAAAACCTCGCCATCCTTAGTGAGTTGGAGGTCACACTCCGAACCCCAAAACTTTGCCTCCTGAGCAGCCTTCAACGCATTGAGCGAGTTGCGAGCTGCACCCTCCGAAGCGTGGAAACCTCGGTGAGCGATAATCTGTGGCGCCTTATACTGCGCCGATGCTGTGATACCAATCATAGCAGCTACCAATAAAATTAAGACCTTTTTCATAATAAGTTATCGTTAAAATAGTTTAAGTATAGTGCAAAAACTCTACAAATATATGAAAAATTGTTGAAATGTTGTATCTTTGTCGCTGAAAAAAGCCAATGGCTAAAAGCAAAGCAAAGAAACAATGCAGGAGTATATTTCGAAACAGCAACAGATTTTCCGTTCGGCAGCACAGATTTTTCCGCTGATATCAAACTTTTCGCTTCTTACCCCCGCAGTTGCGGATAAGGTCGAGGAGTGGCAGGCCGACGAGGAGCATTGCTCGTTCAAGTTCAAGGGCTTTACCGTGGGCTTGCGTATTGCCGAGAAGGTTGAGAATAAGCATATTAAGGTCGTAGGCGACGGCGGTACCGTGCCTATGGACTTCGCCTTTTGGATTCAGTTGCACCAGGTTTCGGAGGGCGATACCCGCATCCGCTTGGTGTTGCACGCCGAGCTGAATATGATGATGCGAATGATGATAGGCAAGAAGTTGCAGGGCGGACTCGATCAAGCCGTTGAGGGGTTGGCAAAGGCATTTAACCAGATTTAGCGAGGAGTTAGGAGATAGGAATTAGGAGTTAGGAGTTTGGAAAGAGGTGTTAGGAACTAAAAAATTCTCAATTCTCAATCCTCAATTCTCAATTCTCAATCAAAAAAACTCTCTAATTGCTTAATTTTGTAAAAAATAACGAAAAATTTTGCTCGGTTTCCAAATTAAATGTATATTTGCAACCGCAAAAAAAGGATATTAAATTTTTATAAAGTATTAATAGTTATGACAAAGGCAGATATCGTAAACGAAATTGCGAAGAAGACAGGTGTTGAGAAGACACAGATTCAGACTATCGTAGAGGCATTCATGGAGGAGGTTAAGATCTCGCTCGAGAAGGAGGAGAATGTATATCTTCGTGGTTTTGGTTCGTTCATTATCAAGAAGCGTGCAGAGAAGGTTGCTCGCAACATCTCGAAGAACACCACTATCACTATCCCTGCACACAACATTCCGGCATTTAAGCCTGCAAAGTCTTTCACTTCGAAGATTAAGTAATATAAACCATATAAATAATTTACAACTATGCCAAACGGAAAGAAGCATAAGCGTCACAAGATGGCTACACACAAGCGCAAGAAGCGTCTGCGTAAGGACCGTCACAAGAAGAAGTAAAAACTGCACTTCTTCCATAGGTTTTAACGCTAAGAGTGCAGATGCCTCTTAGCGTTACCTATTTTAATTAGCGGTTGCTAATTAATTGATAATTGAAAATTGACAATTGATAATTAAATGAACTTTTAATTTTTAATTCTTAATTTTTAATTTATTGGGCTAATAGCCAAATAATCAAGCACTAACGATGAATAGAGAACTAATCATAAATGTAACATCCACCGAGATTAATATCGCCTTGTGCGAGGATAAAGTCTTGGCGGAGTTGAACCGTGAGGTTGCCCATACGGGCTTTGCGGTTGGTGATATCTATCTCGGCAAGGTGCATAAGATTATGCCCGGACTCAATGCTGCGTTCGTGAATATTGGTCACGAGCGTGATGCCTTTATCCACTACCAAGATTTGGGAACACACTTCCCTTCGCTCTGCAAGATTGTAAAGAGCTATCAACCCGGCAGTCGTGGTTTGCGTCTCGACACTATGAAAATCGACTCTGCGCCCGAGGTTGAGAAGGATGGTAAGATTACCAGCTATTTGCAGGTCGGACAGATCGTTATGGTGCAGATTGCCAAGGAGGCAATCTCGACCAAGGGTCCTCGTCTGACAGCAGATATCTCGCTTGCAGGCCGAAATATTGTTCTCTTACCTTTTACCTCGAAGGTGATGATTTCGCAGAAGATTCGTTCCAACGAGGAGAAAAAACGATTGAAGCGAGTTGCAGCGGGCGTTTTACCGAAGAACTTCGGTGTGATTATCCGCACGGCTGCGGTCAATGCCTCCGACCTCGATGTCGAGCAGGATATTTTGGCGGCAGTAGAGAAGTGGCGCAAGACCTGCCAGCAGATTCGCAAACGCACCGCACCGTCGTTGCTGATGGGCGAGATGAGCCGAGCAAATACGATTATTCGTGATACGCTCGATGGCTCGTTCTCGCAGATTTGTGTCGACGACGAGGCGATGTATAATGAGATTCGCTCCTACATTCGTGCCGTAGATGCCGAGAAGGAGCGCATCGTGAAGCTATACCGTGGCACAGTGCCGATTTTTGACAACTTCGACATTTCACGACAGATTAAATCGCTGTTCGCAAAGTATGTGTCGTTGAAGCGTGGAGCCTACCTTATTATGGAGTCCACCGAGGCTATGCATGTCATAGATGTAAACTCGGGAAATCGCACCAAGGCCGAGGATAATCAGGAGCAGACGGCAATGGAGGTAAATCTCGCTGCCGCCGCCGAAATTGCACGACAGATTCGTCTGCGTGATTGGGGCGGTTTGGTCATTGTCGATTTTATTGATATGCATAAGGCGCAAAATCGCCAACTCCTCTACGAGGAGATGCAGCGACTTATGGCATCGGATAAGGCAAAGCATACTATCCTTCCACTCTCGAAGTTCGGATTGATGCAGATTACTCGTCAGCGTATTCGCCCTGTGGCGGTACACAATACGGAGGATATCTGTCCGGCGTGTGGTGGAACAGGAAGGGTAGAACCTACAATTCTTCTCGATCGCAAGATCGAAAATCAGATATCGTTGCTTACCGTAGAGCGAGGACACAAATATATTCGCTTGGTGGTGAGCCCTTATGTAGCAGCCTTCTTGAAGAAGGGCTTCCTCTCGTTGCGTCGCAGATGGTCGTGGCGATATGGAGCTACAATCAAGGTGGTAGCCGATCAAAGTGTCGGTATGATTGAGGTGCGCTACGAGGATAAGGATGGAAATGATATTCTGAATGTGAAGAAGGCTGAAAAGTCTAAAAAGAAAAAGTAGGTAGGGAGCATACTTTATGCACGAAATACTGAGATCTGCCGAGGGCTCGCCTCAAATTGAGCAACTCGGTAAAGTGTTGGAGAAAAAAGGCAGCACCGTCCTTCTCAACGAGATGGTCGGCGGTGCCTTTTTATTTTATATGGCGGCAACCATTGCTCGCAAGGGCGGTGTGCATATCATCGTGAGCGAGGATAGGGATGCTGCTGCATACGCCTTGAACGACCTCTACGCCTTGTTGGGCGAGGAGCGGGTGCTGTTCTTCCCGTCGGCATATAAACGCTCCATTGTCTATGGTACAGAGGAGGCAGAGAGCGTGGTAATGCGCACGGGAGTGCTCAATGCTCTGAAAAATCGCAAGGATGAGTTTGTCGTTGTTTCGACCTACCCCGAGGCGTTGGCGGAGCGAGTTGCCGATATGGAGGGCTTGGCGTCGGAGTCGCTACATCTGCGCAGAGGCGACTGCATCGAAGTTGCCGACTTGGAGGAGCGAGTCAGGGAGTTGGGCTTCGAAAAGGTCGATTTTGTCTATGAGCCCGGTCAATACTCGGTGCGAGGCGGAATCTTCGATATATTCTCCTATTCGGAGAGCAAACCTTTCCGATTGGACTTTTTCGACAACGAGATAGAGTCGATTCGTCGCTTTGAGCTATCGAGCCAGCTCTCGAACGAACGATTGGAGGAGGTGGATGTCATCTCCAATATCAACCGTGCCGATGTCGGCAGGGTGTCGCTGGCAGAGTTTGCCCAGAGGGCAACCTATTGGTTCTCGGATGCCGACTTTGTGCTGGGCAAGGTCGATGATGTGCGTCGCAAGGCGTTGCAGGAGAGCGATGAGCCCGAGGAGGTGGCATCGAAATTGACCTCTCGCAAGGATCTGCTCGACAAGATGACGGAGTCGTGCGTGGTGCTTATGCGCAATACGCTCTCGGAACGACCTGCTTCGCAAACAATCTTGTTCCATACCTCTCCACAAAACAGTTTCAACAAGAACTTCGAGGTGCTTGCCGATGAGTTGGTGGCACGCCACGAGACGGGCTATCGTACCCTTCTGATGTCGGAGAATAGGGCACAGGCGGAGCGTTTGGAGGGTTTGCTCTACGCTACGGGGCGTGATGGTGCGAAGTTCGAATTGGCACGCCTGACTCTGCACGAGGGCTTTACCGACCACGACCTCAAAATTTCGCTCTATGCCGAGCATCGTCTCTTCGAGCGTTATCGTCGCTACAAGATAAACGGTCAGATTAAGCGTGACGAGCAGATGACCATTGCCGAGCTGAACTCGTTGCAGGTGGGCGACTATGTCACCCATATCGACCACGGCGTTGGTCGCTTTGGTGGTCTGGTCAAGATTGAAGAGGGTGGTAAGATGCACGAGGCTATAAAGTTGGTCTATCGTGATGGCGATGTCCTCTTTGTGAATGTCCACTCGTTGCACCGCATTGCCCGCTACAAGAGCGGCGACGAGGATGCACCAAAGGTGCATAAACTCGGTAGTGGAGCGTGGCAGAAGATTAAAAACGCCGCCAAGAAGGCGGTCAAAGATATTTCGAGAGAGCTTATTGCCCTCTACGCCAAGCGCAAGGCGAGCGAGGGTTTTGCTTTTTCGCCCGATAGCTATCTGCAACAGGCGTTGGAGGCTTCGTTCGAGTGGGAGGATACGCCCGATCAATTGAAGGCTTCCGAGGCGGTTAAGCGAGATATGGAGTCGGAACGCCCTATGGATAGATTGCTCTGTGGCGATGTCGGCTTCGGAAAGACCGAGGTGGCTATCCGTGCAGCATTCAAGGCGGCAACCGATGGCAAGCAGGTGGCGGTGTTGGTGCCTACAACTATTTTGGCACTGCAACACTATCGCTCGTTCAAGAGCCGTCTGCGTGACTTCCCCGTTACGATAGAGTATCTCAACCGCACCAAGAGCACGAAGGATACTACTCGCATTTTGGAGGAGTTAAAATCGGGTAAGATTGATATCCTTATCGGCACGCACAAGATGCTCGGCAAGGGGGTAGAGTTCAACGACCTCGGCTTGCTGATTATCGACGAGGAGCAACGATTTGGCGTGGCTGCGAAGGAGAAACTTACGCAGTTGCGTGTGAGTGTCGATACGCTGACGCTGACCGCTACGCCGATACCTCGTACCCTGCAATTCTCGCTTATGGGCTCACGAGATTTGTCGATTATCTCGACCCCACCGCCAAACCGTCGACCTATCCAGACCGAGTCGCACACCTTCTCGGAGGAGCTTGTCAAAGAGGTTGTCGATGCGGAGTTGCAGCGTGATGGTCAGGTCTATTTTATCCACAACAGGGTGGAGGATCTGATGACAGTGAAGGGTATGCTGATGCGCTTATGCCCTGGTGCAAGGGTTGCAGTGGCGCACGGACAAATGAAGCCGGCCGAACTCGAAAAGACGATTATGGACTTTATCTACCACGACTTCGATATCTTGGTCGCAACCTCGATTGTGGAGAGTGGAGTGGATATTCCGAATGTCAATACGATAATCATCAACAATGCCGACCGCTTTGGTTTGAGCAATCTGCACCAGCTGCGAGGTCGTGTGGGTCGTAGCGACAGAAAGGCATATTGCTATCTGCTTTCACGCCCCGACGAGCTTTTGTCGAGCGATGCACGCCGTCGCTTGCGAGCTATTGAGGAGTTCTCGGACTTGGGATCGGGATTCAATATTGCGATGCAGGACTTGGATATCCGAGGTGCAGGTAACCTTCTCGGAGCGGAGCAGAGTGGCTTTATCGCAAATATTGGCTTCGAAACCTACCAGAAAATCTTGAACGAGGCGATTGCAGAGTTGCGTGCCGAGGGATTGGATGTTGCAGGTTTGAGCAACGAGGAGCAGACCGTGGTCGAGGAGATGCGCTATGTTGAAGATGTGACGCTCGAACTCGGTGTCGAGGCGGAGTTGCCTGATAGCTATGTACGCCAACAGGCGGAGCGTCTGAAACTCTATCGCAGAATAGACGCAATGACCGACGAGGCATCGCTCGTGAAGTTGGAGTCGGAGTTGGAGGACCGCTTCGGCAAGATGCCACAAGCAGCGAAGGAGTTGATGAATGCAGTGCGACTGCGCTGGGAGGCTATGCGCCTTGGTATGGAGCGTGTGAAGGTCAAAAATGGCTTGATGATAGTCCGCTTTGTGGGCGATGACAAATCGCCATACTATCGTAGTGAGGTCTTTATGGAGTTACTCCGTAAAATAACCGCTCACCCCGACCGTTTTGTCCTCAAACAGCTCGACGGCAAGTTACAGATGACCGTACGAAGAGTTGAGAGTGTCGCCTCGGCAGTAGAGGTGCTGAAAGCATTGTAAATGAACGATATATTAAACTGATAATTGACAATTGACAGTTGACAATTAGTGGTAAAACGATAAAATCGTTTTTAATTATTTTATTATTGAAAATAAAAATACATTTAATTCTCAATTCTCAATTTTCAATTCTCAATTATTAAATTTATGAGAAATTTAATCGTAGATGAGGGCAATACTTTGTGTAAGATTGCCGTTTTAGATAAAAGCGAGGTGCTTTGCGAGGCATCTGCGCCCGATTTTGATTTGGCGAAGGCTGCGGAGCTTGTCGAGCAGTTTTCTGTCGATAAGGCGGTGGTCGCTTCGACCCGTGGAGGTGCGGAGCAGATTTGCGAACAACTCCGCTCGAAAATCGACCGAGTCTTGCACTTCTCGTCGCAAACCGAGGTGCCAATCGAGATAGAGTACTCCTCACGCCAAACCCTTGGTGCTGACCGCATTGCAGTTGCCGTAGGCGTAGTTTGCGAGATGGGAATAAGAGATGCGCTCATCGTCGATATGGGCAGTGCCATAACCTACGACATCGTCGAAGACGGAGTATTCAAGGGTGGCAATATCTCACTCGGTGTGGCGATGCGATTTAGGGCACTCAACGAATTTACCGCTTCGTTGCCGTTGTGCGAGGCGACCGAGCCGAACAATAAGTTCGGGCAATCGACCAAAGAGGCTATCGAACAGGGCGTGATGCAGGGCATTTTGCACGAAATCGAGGGCTATGTCGAGCGAATTTCGGCAGAAAACAACAAAAAAAGCATAATTTTTTGCGGTGGCGACGCCGAAAGTTTTGTTAATCGAATTAAAAGTGCGATATTTGCACCTCGTAAACTTATGTTTACGGGCTTGAACAGGATTTTGGAGTATAATGTATCGCAAAACAATATATAGATTTTTGCAGGTTGTAGTGGTTGCAGCCACTTTGTCGTTGCTCGGTTTTGGCAAGGCTTCGGCACAGGGTGGTGCAGCAGTTACCGCCTACTCGCCATATACGATGTTCGGTATTGGCGAGTTGCAGACCATTGGCACGGCACAGATGCGAGCAATGGGTGGCGTGGGTGTCGCTTGGCGTTCGACTCAGATGCCGAGTATGATAAACCCCGCAGGTTATAGCGCAACTTTGCAAAACAGCTTCCTCTTCAATGTAGGAGTCGAGGGTAATTTCTTGCAGAACGCTCAGAAGCAGTATGGCGCAAGTGGCGACTTTACCCGTATGGCGAAGAATGGCAAAAACTCTGTCAATATCCACGAGATAGCTATTCAGTTCCCGTTGGTTAAGGGCTTGGGTATGGGTTTGAGCCTTATGCCGTATAGCAGTGTCGGCTACAAGATGTCGTTCCTCGACCAGCGAGATGAGATTGCCGGAAATGTGGGAGCTGCGGCATATACCTATTCGGGCGATGGCGATGTTACGGAGGTGAAGCTCGGTATCGGCTGGGAGCCTTTCAAGAACTTCTCATTCGGAGTGGCAGCCAAGTACTATTGGGGTAAGATTTCGCACAACTATGTCTCGGAGGTGGCAAACAATATTGTCGGCAGCAGCTCGTTCCTCTCGGTAATTGGCGAGGATGAGTATGCAATCTCGAACTTCAAATTCCAGGTGGGTTTGCAGTGGAATGCGATAGCTAACGATAAACGAATGCTCACTTTTGGTGCTACCTACGACTATGGTGGTGGCTTGCGACCAAAGGTTACAAAGAGTTTGGTTCTGAACAATAGCTACGAAACCGATGTGGTGCGTGAAACGGGTATCTCGCAGATGCAGTTGCCACACAGCGTAAAGGCGGGTGTTATGTATCACGACCCTAAATTTATGGCAGCCGTAGAGTACGAGTTCCAGGCGTGGGGTGGTGGCAATAATGGCCGCTTCGAGGAGAAAGTCAATAACAATATGACGGTTAAGTATGTCGATACCCACACCGCAAAGGTCGGCTTCTCCTACACTCCGAGTCGTTTCGATGTACGAAACTATTTCAAACGAGTATCCTATCGAGTAGGTTTTCGTTATAGCAACTACTACCAGACCTACAACGACCGAGCTATTCCGCAGTATGCGGTTACGGCAGGTTTCGGCTTCCCGCTCAAATTTATGGGAACATCGAGCATCGATGTGTCGTTGGAGTATGGTTTGCGAGGCTCGCACGCATTGATGAACTCGGCACCGAAGATTGGAATGATTCGTCAGGATTACTTCAAAGTGGGACTCGGCTTCTCACTCTTTGGCGAGGATTACTGGTTTGTAAGACCTAAGTACGATTAAAGTTTAACTACAAAATATCATTAAAAAAATGAAAGCAGTAAAATTATTTATCGGTTTGGCATTTGCGCTCATTGCAGGCAGTGCCTCAGCGCAGGATTTCAGCGATCCGCAGTATGCAAAGTGGGGTGAGACTCCCGAGCAGCGTAAGGAGAACATTTTGGCAAGCACCTTCTTGAAGGAGGAGTTGGCAAATCGTAACTTCAACCAGGCAGCAAAGTATTTGCAGCAGTTGTTGCAGAACTGCCCTGCTGCATCGGAGAACACCTATGCAAATGGTATCAAGCTCTACAAGCAGAAGATTAACCGTGCTCGTTCGTTGGCAGAGAAGAATGGCTATGTAGATTCGTTGCTCCTCCTCTACGATATTCGTTTGGTGCACTTCGGTGCGCATCCAAAGCGTGGTAAGGCGTATATCCTCGACCGTAAGGCTCGTGAGCACTTGACCTATCGAGAGGGCGATCGTGAGGGTATCCGCAAGGATTTCGAGATTGCTATCGCAGCACAGGTTGAGGTAAATGGTACAGCAGATGCAGAGTTGGTAGCAATCTACTTCAAGAACTTGTGCGACGATTACAAGAACGATATCGTGGATGCTATGACCATCGTAAATGCTTACGAGGAGAATTCTAAGTACTTCAATAGCGCAGATGAGTCGCAGGCAGAGTTCAAGAATCAGTTCGAGACAAGCTTCGGTACCAGCGGTGCTGCTTCGTGCGAGAACTTGCAGAAGATTTTCGAGCCTAAGATTGCGGCTGCTCCAAGCGACGAGAAGCTCCTTGCTCACGCATTCCAGTTGATGAGCAAGACAGGTTGCGAGAGCGACTTCTACCTCTCGGTTGGCGAGATGTACTACGGCGTAAATCCTCAGTCGAGCGTTGCAATGTTGTTGGCGCAGATCTTCCAGAACAAGAAGGAGTTCGGCAAGGCTAACAAGTATTTGCGTGAGGCTTTGGCTAAGGAGACCGTAGCCGATGAGCGTGAGAAGTTGTTGGCTCGTATCGGTATCCTCGAAATGACCGCAAACAACTACGCTGAGGCTGTTAAGGCATTCAACGAGTCGATTGCTGTTGATGAGACCGACGATGACGGTTTGGCACTCTACTTCTTGGCTCAGTGCTATGTTGCAGGTTCGAAGGATTGTGGCTCGGAGTTGGCAAAGCACTCGGTATATTGGGTTGCTTACGACCTCGTACAGAAGGCTATCCCTATGATGGAGGTTGCAGGTATCTCGCAGGTTGAGGCTGCAAAGAATTTGGCAAACAGCTACCGTTCGGTATTCCCAACAGCCGAGGAGTGCTTCTTCGCAGAGTTGAAGGAGGGTGTGGCTTACACCATCACTTGCGGTTTGGCTAAGGGCTTGAAGACAACAGTGCGCTATCGTGCGCAGTAATGAGTAGCGATATATACTATATATATAATATATGTCGTTAGGGCTACATAGAGTAGGTATGGTAGCACTTCTTATAATGGGAAGTGCTATCTTGCTATTCTCGTGCAAGTCCAAACAGAATACGACAGAGGAGTCGCTCGACGCCATAAAAACGGAGGAGAGCGAGAATCTGACGATTATTATGTCGGAGAATGGACGCAAGTCCTACCTCTTCACCACTCCGTTGCTCGAAGGTTACACCTTGGGTCGTGACCCATATCGTGAGTTCCGCAAGGGTATCTCGATTACGACCTACAAGGACGACTCGCTCACATCCGTAAATGCTGTGTTGGTGGCAAACTACGCCATCTACTACGAAAATCGTAAGTTGTGGGAGGCGAAGGGCGATGTTGTGATAACCAAACACGACGGCACACGCCTCTATACCCAGCAACTGTTTTGGAACTCGATAACCAAACGCATCTACTCGAATGTCGATACGAAACTTGTATCCGATACCGACGAGGTTATCGGCGAGGGCTTCGAGTCGGATGAGGAGATGAACGAACCTCGTTTCCGTCGTTGGAAGGGGCGTATGCAGGTCGACACCGAGCAGTTGCGCAACGATGCCAAGGGCGGGGATGACGAAGAGGGCGACAAGAGCAAAACAGAGAGCAAGAAGAGCGAGGTGAAGGCTGTGGAGCAGACACGGGTCGAAAAACCGCAGGCGAAGCCACAGGCAAAACCGCTGGTAAAGCCGCAGAACAGACCTGCACGCCGCCCTATATCTCAAACACCAAATGCAGAACGAAGAAAGCCTGCCGAGATGCAATCCCGACGAATGGCTACTTCGTCATCGACCAATTAAAGAGATGGAGAATATATATGTTTCGGCTGTAATTGTGGCGATAATGGTGGTATTGTCGGCATTCTTTTCGGGAATGGAGATCGCATTCCTGAACAAGAACCGTCTGCGCCTTGAAATCGACCGTAAGCAGAGCCGAATGTTCGACTATATAGCGGGTCTCTTTTCCCGCCATCAGGGAGAGTATATTACCACGATTTTGGTGGGTAACAATATCGCCCTGGTGCTCTATTCTATGTGCTTGTCGGTAGTGTTGCGAGAGATTGCCCGACGACTCGGCTGGGAGTCGGTGCAGGAGGGCTCCATCCTTATCGAGACTATTATCCCGACCATTATAATCATCTTCCTTGGCGAGTATCTGCCTAAGTCGATATCGAGAAGTAATCCAAACTTCTTCTATCGCTACCTCTCGCCTGTGATGTATTTCTTCTACATACTGCTCTATCCTGTAACTCGTGCTACAACACTCCTCTCGTATGGAATGTTGCGTCTGACGGGTCGTAAGGCGAGTGGTGCGGAGCGACAGATTGAGTTCGACCGCAGTGACTTGGAGAGTCTGCTCGAAAATAACAACTCGGCAGAGTCGGAGAGCGAGTCGGACAACG
Organism: Alistipes sp.; assembly: GCA_017502025.1. Lineage (GTDB taxonomy): Bacteria > Bacteroidota > Bacteroidia > Bacteroidales > Rikenellaceae > Alistipes. The sequence continues at coordinate 64,484 of JAFVVS010000123.1, forward strand.
ATATTAAGATGTTCCAAAATGCGTTGGACTTTGCCGACTTGCGAGTGCGTGACGCTATGGTGTCACGAGTGGATGTCGAGGCGGTGGATATCGACGACTGCACAATGGAGGAACTGACCGAGCGATTTGTCAAGACTATGTATTCGAGAATCTTCGTTTGGAGGGACTCGATAGATAATATCATCGGCTATGTCAATTCGAAGAGCCTTTTCGAGAGCCCGAAGAGCATAGAGGAGGCGTTGATAAAGGTCGATTATGTGGCGGAGACGCTACCTTTGCAAGACTTGCTGACCCAATTCACCAAAAATAAGAGCAGTATTGCCGTCGTCATCGACGAGTTTGGCGGTACGGCAGGTATTATCTCGTTGGAGGATGTGTTGGAGCAGATTTTTGGCGAGATCGAGGATGAGCACGATAAACCCGATATGGTCGAGAAACGCATCTCGGAGCGAGAATTTGTGCTTTCGTGTCGTTTGGAGGTTGAGTATCTGAACGATAAGTACGAAATCGGCATCCCCGAGAGTGACGAGTACGACACCTTGGCGGGCTATATCATTACCCGCTACGAGGAGTTGCCTACGGCAGGTACAGTTATGGAGTATGACGGTTTGCGAATTAAGATTTTGCGCACTACACGCTCTCGAATTGAGCTCGCACGAGTGGAGCGAGTAGGAAAAAATAGCTCGGAAAGATAAAAAAACCGAAAAAAAAGACGGAAATCGAAATAAAATAACTATCTTTGAAAGTTAAACGACAAATTAAATAATTAAAAAATAGGTAATATGTTAAGTTTGAACACTTTAAGAACCCAATTTGGCGTAGTATTGTCGATTGTTATCGGCGGTGCGCTTTTGGCGTTTATTCTCTCGTTGAAGACAGAGATGGGATTTTCCGGCAATGATCCGGAGGTAGGTGAGGTAAATGGCGATGAGATCCACTATTCGGAGTTTGTTGCTGCTTACGAGGATGTTAAGACCCAGATGGGTGGCGACAACTTCGATTACAACCAGTCGGCACAGGCTGTTCAGATGGCTTGGCAGTCGATCTTGGCAGACCGTGTATTCGTACCGGGCTTCGAGAAGTTGGGCTTGACCGTTGCTCCGGCAGAGCGTAAGGCTATGTTGAAGGGCGAGGTTGCATCGGGCGTTCTCGGAAGCGTATTTGCTGACCCTCGTACCGGTATCTACAATGTTGCAGCTGTAACCGAGTTCCTCGCACAGGCAGAGGGCAATATCGAGATGCAGCGTGTTTGGAACTTGATCGACAAGCAGGCTCGCATCGAGCGTGCATCGAACAAGTATATGGACTTGGTGCGTGGCGGCGCTTATGCTAACGCTCTCACCTTGAACAAGGGCATTGTTGCAGAGAACAACACCTACAAGGGTCACTTCGTAGCTTGCAAGTATTCATCGGTTGCCGACTCGTTGGTAAAGGTGTCGAAGAGCGAGATTAAGAAGTACTACAAGGCTCACAAGTCGCAGTACGAGCAGACCCCTTATTGCACTGTTAAGTATGCTCACTTCGAGATTGAGCCTACCGAGGCAGACAAGAAGGCAGTTGAGGATACAGCAAAGAAGAATACTGAGGTGTTCGCAAAGACAAAGGATTTGAGGGCGTATGTTCGTGAGCAGGCTCACGCATCGTTGGCAACAACCTATGTAGCAGCTAAGTCGCTCGACGCTGACGAGGCAAAAGCTCTCCGTGCAGGTAAGACTTATGGTCCTGAGTTGCAGGGCGATGAGTGGTACGCTTCTCGTGTATTCGAGACTCGCAATGTACCTGAGGAGATTGAGTTGCAGCACATCGTAGTCTCGTATATGGATAGCGAGTTGGCTGACAGCCTCTACACCGTAGCACGCAAGAAGGGTGCAGATTTTGCAGCTTTGGCAGCAAAGTATTCGGTTGCAGAGAGCGCTGCTGAGGGCGGCATGATTGGCAAGGTTGAGTACTCGACATTGTCGACTGAGCTCGCTGATGCTTTCGTTTCGGCAAAGAAGGGTGCAGTTATTAAGGTTGCTTTTGGTAATGCAATTCAGATTTTCAAGGTGCTTTCGACAGGTCCTATAACCCGTCACTATCGCCTTGCTACATTGACCTATCCTGTTGAGGCTTCGCAGGAGACTCAGCGTAACATCCACAGGGAGGCAAGCCTCTTCGCAGTAAATGCTAAGGGCTCGGTAGAGAAGTTCGACGAGGCTGCTGCTTCGCTCTCGACCTCGACAATGAATGTTGAGCAGGGTAGCCGCAATGTTCCTGGCTTGGCAAACTCGTTAGAGGTTGTTCGTTGGGCAACTGACGCAAAGGTTGGCGAGGTTTCGGATCTCATCAAGCTCGACGATGGCTATGTAGTAGCAGTTGTAACTGCTGTTGATGATGCAGAGTACAAGTCCCTCGATAAGGTTTCGGCTCAGATTAAGAATACCTTGCTCCGTCAGAAGAAGGCTGCTTTGTTGAAGGAGAAGATGCAGGGTGCAACCTTGGAGGAGATCGCTGCAAATGCAGAGGCTAAGGTTGAGGAGTTCTCTGATGCAAAGGCTTCGGCATACTATGTTAAGGGCTTGGGCGTTGAGCCACGAGTACTTGGCGCAGTTGTTGCTGCCGAGACAGGTAAGCTCCTTCCACTCGTAGAGGGCAACAGCGGTGTATTTGCCGTAGTTGTTGACGAGGTTGCTACCGAGGAGGCTCAGACCGTAGAGGCAGAGCGTGTTAAGGCTCAGGCTGAGGCAGAGTCTATGGCATCACGCCGTGCAATGTGGGCGGTTCAGGAGAAGGCGGATATCGTTGATAATACCGTTAAATTCTTCTAATTTCTTGTGATAAGCCGCAATCTGCGGCGTAATAAAAGGCTGCAAAATTTTGCAGCCTTTTTACGCCAAAGTGTGTTACCCACCCCCTAAATCCCCCCTCCTGTGAGGGGGACTTTGCTAAAAGTAAAGACCTTCGGGCTGTACTACTTGTACTATCCCGAAGGTCTTTCTTTTGCGATGCACCACATCTCACGACTTCTAACAAGAAATAAAAAATGTTTTTAAGCAGCGTTTGCTGCCTTGTCTTCATAAAATGAGATGGTTACATAC
>JAFVVS010000014.1 GCA_017502025.1 Alistipes sp.
CTGACGCTTTGCCATAGAGAGTTGGCGAGTGGTTAATGCGCTCTCTTGCAATCGCTTAATCTCTTTATTTATAATCTCACGACACCTATCGCTATTCTCGTGGTCAGACGAGAAGTAGATGCTTGCCAAGCCACAGTCCGAGAGTGACGAGTAGCTTGCACCTATATTATATGTTAGTCCGTTGCGCTCACGCACACTCACATTCAGTCGTGAGTTGGCACACGGACCACCCAAGATATTCGTAAGCAACGCATAGGGCAAACGGCGCTTGTCGGCAAGGTTGTATGCCCTTGCACCTATGATGCAGTGTGCTTGGTGAGTACGCTTATTCAGCACCTTCTCGAATGGTGCAACAAGCGTAGGTGCCACACGCACATAATCTCTACTATTATATTTATATATATTAGTATCTATATTTATATATCGCTCGGCAATCTCCTTGATGCGCTTGGGCGATATATTACCGATAGATGCAAATACCATCTTATCGGTGGTGTGAGTACGCTGACGGAAGCGGTGTATCGCAGCCGAGTCTATCTTTTTTAGGCTTCGAGGTGTGCCGAGGATGTTGTGGCCCAACTCCGAACCTGCGAAGATAAGGTCTTCGAAGGTATCATAAATATCGTCATTTGGCGAGTCACGATAGGTGTTTATCTCGTCGAGAATAACCTCTCGCTCCTTGTCTAACTCCTTGTCGGGAAATGTGGAGTGGAATACCACATCCGCCAACAACTCCACCGCCTTTGTGAAGTCGCCACGCAGAACAGTAGCGTGTACGGTGGTGTCCTCCTTCGAGGTAAAGGCGTTCAGCTCGCCACCGAGGTTCTCCAAACGGCAGTTTACTTGGTACGCCTTGCGGTGGGTAGTGCCCTTGAAGAAGCCGTGCTCGGTGAAGTGGGCAATGCCCTCCTCGCCCTTGCGCTCGTCACGAGTGCCGGCATTTATCATTATGGCACATCGTGCCACCTCGCTCTTTGTCTGGCGGTGTATGCAACGAATGCCGTTGGATAGTTCGTATATGTAAAATTCAGAATTCAAAATGCAGAATGCAAAATTAAAAATTAGTTAAATATCATCGTCATTCCGAAGGAGCGAAGCGACTGTGGGAATCTCCATTATTGTTATTAAAATTAAAAGCGGGAGATTGCCACGGCTTGTCCCAAGCCTCGCAATGACGGTTTATTATCAATTACTCTTTAAATAAATATTTCCAATCACTATTCATATATGCCTCTTCGCAACCTTCGGGAATGATAATAGTCGCATCTTTTGGAATGTTATCAAATGCACTATACCCTAACATTGGCGGAATTATAGCTCTACAAACAATGTTTATTAAGCTACTACAATCTTCAAATGCTTCATTCCCAATTGTCGTAACATTGTTACCGATTATTATACTTCGCAAATTGCGGCAATTTAGGAAAGCTGAATCGTTAATTGTGGTTACGTTGTTAGGTATCGTGACATTCGTAAGACTCTTACAGCCTAAGAATGCAGAGTTTATTTCTTTAATATTAGATGGAATAATTACATCAGTAACCAATTCCCCATTAAGATAGAGATCTGCGTTATAAAGTGGATTGTCGCAAAAGTCAATCTTACACCAAGCGGATAAATCTAAAATAAAAATACTTGCTAAACTTCTACAGCCAGCGAAGGCACCCCAACCAATCGAAACAACACTATCGGGAATAGTTAAACTTGTCAAACTACTACAATGTGAAAATGCGTGATTACCGATAGTCGTGACATGATTACCAATGATAACTTTGGTGAATTTTGCATTGTAAAATGCTCCGTCTTCAAAATGTGGTACATTTGGTGTGTTGCAGTTTATAGTTAATTCTCCTCCACAATCATAGAATGCATGTTTGCCAAAATAATCTATATTGCCTTCAATAGTAATTTTTTTCATACTACAGCAACCAAAAAATGCCTTGTCTCTAATTTCTGTAACACTATCAGGAATTGCAATATTATTTAAACTTCTACACCAATAGAATGCGTAATCTCCGATTTTATTAAGGCTATTGGGGATATGTGCACTTGTTAGCGAGGTACAGTTACTGAAAGCCAGACCTCCAATCGAAGTAACGCTATCGGGGATAGTAATACTTTTGAGCGAGGTACAACCGTCGAAAGCACAATAGCCTATCTCCGTTACCGACTCGGGAATTGTTATACTTTTGAGCGAGGTGCAACCATAGAATGCACTGTGTCCAATCGAAGTAACACTATCAGGAATTGTATATTCCGTTGCACCACAACCAATAGCAAAAGAATTTAATACTCCATTAACTATTAAACAACGGTTGTCGTTTGACGTGAATTTACCGTAAAAATTAGCTAAATTATTGCAATTACGAAAAGCGAAATCCCCGATTTTAGTAACACTATCTGGAATAGTTATATCTATTAAATTAGAGAAGCCTTCAAATGCACCGTTGCCGATTAATGTAATCGGTTTGTCAAATATAATTTGGCCCTCGTTATTATAGTAATGAGATATTATTTTAGCGTCAAAAATGACCTCTTGAGATATAACTCTATATTCTTTAATCTTGAGCATCTGATTATCCGATGTCGTATAACGCAAAACACAAGGTTCTGCATTGTTCGATAGGTCAGCAGTTACAAGTTTAGGCATAGTAGTATATCTTAAATTAAAAATTTAATACCTTTAATTGTCAATTCTCAATTATCAATTCTCAATTTGCGAAGGAACTTGGCAGTGTGACTCTTGTCGCACTTGGCAAGTTCCTTTGGTGTGCCCTCAAAGACGATTGTACCGCCCTCTGCGCCAGCCTCGGGACCAAGGTCGATGATGTGGTCGGCACACTTGATAACCTCCATATTGTGCTCCACAATCACTATCGTATGTCCCGCCTCAATCAGCGCATTAAACGCCTTCAAAAGGCGGTTTATATCGTGGATATGCAATCCCGTAGTCGGCTCGTCGAAGATAAACATCATTCGCTTGTCGGTAAACTCTCGTGCGAGGTACGAAGCCAACTTAACACGCTGACTCTCACCGCCCGAAAGGGTCGACGAAGGCTGTCCGAGTTTAACATATCCCAAGCCCACATCGCTCAAAGTACGCAGTCGCTCGATAATACGACGGCACTCCTTGGCATCCTCGCTGAAAAAGGCTATCGCCTCATCGACGCTCATATCGAGGATGTCGCTCACGGACTTATCACGATACTTCACTTCGAGGACCTCGTCTTTGAATCGTTTGCCGTTGCAAGCCTCGCAGGTGAGCGTGATATCTGCCATAAACTGCATCGACACCTTAATTGAGCCCTCGCCCTGACACACCTCGCAACGACCTCCCGCAGAGTTAAACGAGAAGTACGAGGCAGTGATGCCGTTGTGCTTGGCGTAGGGTTGCTCGGCAAAGAGTTTGCGAATCTCATCCCACGCCTTGATATATATCGCAGGGTTTGAACGAGAGGACTTGCCGATAGGGTTTTGGTCGACCAACTCCACCCCTTTAAGGAGCGAGATATCGCCCGAAAGACCATCGAAATCGCCAGGGTGGTCGCCCGTATCAGCCAACTCACGATGCAGAGCAGGATAGAGAATATCCCTCGCCAACGACGACTTGCCCGAGCCACTTACGCCTGTGATGCAGGTCATAACGCCCAACGGAATCTTGACCGTGATATTTTTGAGGTTGTTGTGACGGCAACCGCAAAGTTTTATAAAGTTGCTCCAACCACGCACCGATGGTGGAGTTGCAATCTCTCGCTTGCCCGAAAGGTAGTCGGCAGTATAGCTCTCCGTAGCGGTCGAAAGATGCTCCAAATCGCCATTATAGACCACTCTACCGCCATTTTCGCCAGCCTCGGGACCGATATCTATAATGTGGTCGGCACTGCGAATAACCTCCTCCTCGTGCTCCACAACGATTACGGTATTGCCCATATCACGCAACTGTTTCAGCACCTCGATAAGGCGGTGGGTATCCCTCGGATGCAGACCTATCGAAGGCTCATCGAGGATATACAAGGAGCCCGTAAGGTTACTACCGAGCGAGGTTGCGAGGTTTATGCGCTGACTCTCGCCACCCGAAAGGGTTGCCGAGCCACGGTCGAGCGTGAGGTAACCCAAACCCACATCACTGAGGTATTTCAAGCGGTTGCGCACCTCGGTGAGAAGTCGCTCCGAACTCCTCTTTTCGTGGTCGGAGAGCGATACCGAAGAGAAAAACTCTATCGCCTCATCTACGGTCATACGCACCACCTCGGCGATATTCTTGCCTCCAAATTGCACATACA
>JAFVVS010000124.1 GCA_017502025.1 Alistipes sp.
ACCTGCATCGTTTGTAGATTACAATTTCAAGAATGGCAAATTCACTCGTACTTGCGTGCCTTACGGAACAAACAAGGGTCAGAAGTATCGTGTTTATGATAATCGCAACCACAAGTGGGCATACCCTATTACCGAGCGTACGGGCACAAAGCAGAAGCATTCGACCGAGGAGGCAGAAGCAACCCCACAGGACAAGCCTGCTATTCTCGTAAATGTTTGGAGTGCATACACTTGCAAGTTCACCGAGAGCACAGGCGGCAAGGGTAAGAGCGTAAAGCGTTGCTTCGATTTGACATTCCGTGATTGGTATTGGGATGCTTATGCAAAGAGCGAGGCAGGCGAACTTCCTGAGGGACAACGCCTCTATAAGGCTAATTGGCAGTCGCCAAAGCGCAGCTACCACATTTGGCGTTACATTCCGGCTGACCCCGATGCAACAATCAAGGTTGTAGCAAAAGATGCAATGGGTAATGTCGTAGCCGAGTTCGAGGCTCACGCCAGATAGTCTTACGACAAGCAAACAGATTATTTTTAGAGAGGGAATTGCTGTTTCCTCTCTTTTCTTTTGCAGAATGGGGAAAAATATATATCTTTGTGAGTATTTTATACTCAAAGCAGAGAAAACAACTTTATTTAACAACAATAAAAAAAATTTCAGACTTATGGTAAAACCTACACTTTTGGTGTTGGCCGCAGGTATGGGCTCACGCTATGGATCGTTGAAGCAGATGGACGGAGTTGGTCCTAACAACGAGGCAATTATTGACTACTCGATTTACGACGCTATTCGTGCCGGTTTCGGTAAGGTAGTTTTCGTTATCCGTCACTCTTTCGAGAAGGAGTTTAAGGAGATCTTTACTCCGGAGCGTTTCGGTGGCAAGATTGAGGTTGATTTCGTATTCCAGGAGTTGGACTACTTGCCAGAGGGTTTCTCGGTACCAGAGGGTCGCGAGAAGCCTTGGGGTACAAACCACGCAGTAATGCAGGGCGCAGCTGCTATTCACGAGCCATTTGCAGTTATCAACGCTGACGACTTCTATGGCACCGACGCTTACCGTGTAATGGGTGAGTATCTCTCGAAGTTGGATGGCGCAAAGGGCGAGTATGCAATGATTGGCTACGAGGTAAATAAGACCTTGTCGGACAACGGTACCGTATCTCGTGGTGTTTGCACCGTAAACGAGGAGGGCTTCCTCACTTCGATGGTTGAGCGTACAAAGATCGAGCGCAACGCCGAGGGTACTATCGTATTCCACGACTTGGGCGACGATGTAGAGCTCGCAGAGAACTGCCCTGTTTCGATGAACTTCTTCGGTTTCACTCCTGACTACTTCGCTCACTCGGAGGTTGAATTTAAGAACTTCCTCGCATCTGACGATGTTAAGACCAACCTCAAAGCAGAGTTCTTCATTCCTTTGATGGTTAACAAGTTGGTTGCTTCGGGCGACGCTCGTTTGAAGGTTCTCTCGACCACTTCGCAGTGGTTTGGTGTAACCTACAAGGAGGATAAGCCGATGTTGGTTGCCAAGATTGAGAAGTTGATTGAGGAGGGCGTATATCCACGCAACCTTTGGGAGTAAAAAAAAGTTGAGAGTTGAGAATTGAGAGTTGAGAGTTTTTTAATTGAGAATTGAGAACCGACGCCAAACCGAGAGCAGAGGGTGCTTGCACGCTTTGCCGAGGTGCGAAGGAGGAAAAGCCTGCAAAGCAGGATTAATTGAGAATTATTTTTTAATTCTGCATTTTGCATTCTGCATTCTGCATTTCTCTCGTCTCTCGTCTTTCGTCTTTCGTCTAAAAAAATTATTATGAGAGAAGTAAGAGTTCGCTTTGCGCCAAGCCCTACGGGCCCTCTCCATATTGGAGGTGTGCGCACAGCGTTATATAACTACCTCTTTGCTCGTCGTCACGGTGGAAAGATGATTTTGCGTATCGAGGATACCGATTCGCAGCGTTTCGTGCCGGGAGCAGAGGACTATATTATCGAGTCGCTCAAATGGTGCGGTATCGAGATTGACGAGGGTGTCGGCGTTGGCGGCCCTCACGCTCCATACCGTCAGAGTGAGCGCCGTGAGTTGTATTTGAAGTATGCTACCCAGCTTGTCGAGGCTGGCTGGGCATACTACGCATTCGACACAGCCGAGGAGTTGGACTCGCTCCGCAAGGAGTATGAGAGCCGTGGCGAGACCTTCGCCTACAACTTCAAGGTGCGCACTACCCTTCCGACATCGCTTTCGCTCACTAAGGAGGAGGTTGAGGAGCGTATTGCTCGTGGCGACATCTGGGTTATCCGCTTCAAGATGCCGGAGAACGAGATTGTCAAGATGCACGACTTGATTCGTGGCGATGTGGAGGTTAATACCTCAACTCTCGACGACAAGGTGCTCTATAAGTCGGTGGATGCACTGCCAACCTACCACTTGGCAAATATCGTCGATGACCACTTGATGGAGATTTCGCATGTTATCCGTGGCGAGGAGTGGTTGCCATCGTTGCCATTGCACTACCTTTTGTACAAGGCATTTGGTTGGACCGACACTCAGCCAGAGTTTGCCCACCTTCCGCTTTTGTTGAAGCCTACGGGTGGTGGCAAGTTGTCGAAGCGTGACGGCGACAAGATGGGATTCCCTGTATTCCCACTCCATTGGGTATCGCCAACTACGGGCGAGACTGCACGAGGCTATCGTGAGGACGGCTACTTTGCCGAGGCATTTATAAATATGTTGGCATTGCTTGGTTGGAACCCTGGTACCGAGCAGGAGATCTTCTCTATGCAGGAGCTTATCAACGCCTTCTCGCTCGATAGAGTATCGAAGGCGGGAGCACGCTTCCAGCCGGATAAGGCAAAGTGGTTCAATGCACAGTATATGCACGCCAAAACAGCCGAGGAGCTCTACCCAATCTATCAGCCTATCCTCAAAGAGCACGGCATCGAGGTTTCTGACGAAATTGCTGGCAAGGCAGCCTTCATTATGAAGGAGCGTGCAACATTCGTTAGCGATTTGTGGGATTTGACCTCATATTTCTTCATCGCTCCAACCGAGTACGAGGAGAAGCAGTTGAAGAAGTATTGGAAGGGCGAAAACCCTGCTCGTTTGGCGGAGTTGCGTGAGGTATTGGCACAGATTGACGACTTCTCATTGGAGAATACCGAGAAGATTGTTCACGCTTGGATCACCGAGAAGGAGTATGGTATGGGTCAGATTATGAACACCTTGCGTTTGGCATTGGTGGGCGCAGGTAAGGGTCCCGGCATGTACGATGTGACTTCGTTCATTGGCAAGGAGGAGTGCTTGAAGCGTATCGACCACCTTATCGCCAATGTGAAACCACTCGAATAAAACTTCAAAACCTATAGCTATGACTATTGAACAGAATGTTTGGGGTGCAACCCCCGAAGGCGAAGCGATAATCATCTACACCTTGAAGAATGCGCTCGGTAGCGAGGTGCAGCTCACAAATGTAGGTGCAGCAATCGTATCGGTAAAATATGCTGACCGCAATGGCAATATCGACGATGTAGTATTGGGCTACAAAGACCCTATGAGCTACTTTGGCGATGGCGCAGCAAGCGGCAAGTCGGTAGGTCGTGTTGCCAACCGCATCGCAGGTGGCAAGATGACAATCGAGGGCGTAGAGTATCGTCTCGAAATAAACAACGGCCCTAACCACCTTCACGGTGGCACAAAGGGTTATGCTAACCGTTTGTGGGAGTCGAGAGTTGAGACCAATCGTGTCATCTTCTCGTTGCTTTCGGAGGATGGCGATCAGGGCTATCCGCACGAGGTAAATATCGAGGCTATCTACGACTTCGACGACGAGAACAACCTCGAAATCACCTACCTCGCAAAGAGTAACGGCACAACGCCTGTAAATCTCACCAACCATGTATATTGGAACTTGGCGGGCGAGGCGAGTGGCGAGACCATTTTCGACCACGAGTTGAAACTCAATGCTAAGTATGTATTGGAGGCTAACGAGGTGCAGATTCCTACGGGCAAGTTGCTCGAAATGAAGGGCTCGGCACAGGATTTCACCGATTGGAACCGCTTGGGCAAGGATATCGGCTCGATTTTCAACCATATCGATTTGTTCCGTGGTCACGACCACTTCTTCGTAGTGGATGGCTGGCAGAAGAACATCTTGGGCGAGGTTGGAGAGTTGCGCTGCGAGAAGAGCGGTCGCTTGGTAAAGGTATTGTCATCGCAGCCAGGTTGTATGGTCTATACCGGCAACTGGCTCTCGGGTGGCTGCCCTATCACTAAGTCGGGCTCTCGTTACGAGGACTACGCAGGCGTTGCAATCGAGTGTCAGGTACATCCCGATGCAGTCAATCAGCCAAACTTCCCTTCTATTCTCTTGCACGAGGGCGAGTTGTACTGCAACAAGATTGTATTCCAGCTCCGCACCTACTAATCGGAATAATATACACGACTATCCCTCCCTTAATGCTAAGGGAGGGGTTGGTTTTTAAGTAGAGATTACTATGAAGAAGATTTTTCTTTTGTTAGCAACCATTGCTTTTGCAATTGGCTGTCAGCCGAACACGCCGTCTGAGGGTCCAACCGTAACAGACAACAACATCTATTTGACAATATCACTCGAACAGACCTCTCGCACTTCGTTTGGTACAAGTGATGAAAATGGCATCTACCCTACATATTGGAGCATAGGCGACGAGGTTGCGGTAAATGGAGTTTTGTCCGACAAGGTGTCGGCTGATGAGCACAATAAGGATGTGGCAAAATTTGGCTTTGCCGAGGGTAGTATTGAGGCTCCATACAGCGTAACATATCCATATTGCGCACTCTCTTCGGCAGAGAAGTCGTATGTGGAGTTTCCTGCTGCGCAGAGCTACACAAAGGGCTCTATTTCGCCGAAGCACGCACCGATGTGCGGTTACACTGAGGAGGGCAACGATATTATGCTCCACCATCTTTCGGCTATTTTGCACCTCCCTGTAAAGGCTTCGTCAGAGATAGTCAGCTTGAAGGAGGTGATTGTAACTTCGACCTCGGGCGCAAAGCTTGCGGGAATATTTAAGGTTGATTGTCAGAGTGCAACATTGTCGGCAACAAACAGCAGCAAGAGCTCTTTGACCTACACATTCCCTGTCAACTTCAAACTTTTGACCGCCGAAATATGCGATCTCTTTATCGTTGTTCCTGCGGGCGAAATCGGCAATTGCACGATTGAGTTCGTGGCAAGCTCGGGTGGCAAGATGACGGCTACTTGGAGTCCAAGCGAGGCGTTGGCAAGAGGTGTTGTGCAGGAGTTCAACACCATACTCTTCGAAGAGGGCACAAGTTGCGAGTTGGCGTTGCGTGATATGTCGGTGCCAACATTCAAGAAGTATGCGGCTGATGACGAACTCAAAATTATGAGTTTCAATGTTCGCACCAAGACCGATGGCGACACAGAGTACAAAGCGTGGGATAATCGCAAGGATGCCTGCGTAGCGCTCATAAAGGATCAAATGCCAAGCGTCATAGGTTTCCAGGAAGCAGACTATACAAGCCAATGGAAATATATCAAGGATCAGCTATCTAAGGAGTATGCAGGTTATGGAGTAAATCGTGACAACGGAAGTGAGAGTGGCTCTGGCGAAACGATGGGTATATTGTATAATAAGAGCACTGTCGAGAAGTTGGATGGCGGAACATTCTGGTTGTCGGAAACGCCAGACACCCCATCAAAGGGCTTTGGTGCAAATTATAAAAGAAATGCCACTTGGGGATTATTTAAGCACAAGCCATCGGGCATAAAGTTCTACTACATAAATACCCACCTCGACCACCAGGTTGCAGAGGCGCAAATCGAGGGTATGAAGCTCATTTCTAAACACTTCGATGAATATAGAGATTCTCACCCTGTATTCCTTACAGGCGATTTGAACATCAAGGCGGACAATGTGGCATTGGATGTAATCGAGAGCTATATGAACAATGCCCGTGAAGTTGCACCCGAGGGCTTGACCGACTTCAACACGACCTATAATGGTTATGTAACCAACAAGAACTCCATCATAGACCATATCTATTGCAGCAACTACTTGAAGGTTGTGGAGTATCACACCATAAACGAGGATTATGGCGTGCCGTTCGTTTCGGACCACTACCCTGTCTATGCAATTATTAAGTTGAAATAAGTAGTTAATGACTAATAGAGAAAAATAAATCGCCGAGTAATCTCGACGATTTATTTTTATTTCAAGCACTCATTCAGCGTATGTGCCAAGCGATAGACCGAGCGGTGATACTGCTGCACGGTCAGCTTGCGACGCTTCAACAAGAACTCTCTGTCGATATTGTCGTTCGGCTTTGCCCAATCGTAAATCACACGGCAATCTTTGGCTGTTTCGAGTGCCCAATCCTCGGGCGTACCCTCACACATCTTGGCAATCTTCTTTGGCGAGAGGTTATCCAGCTTCGCCTGGAACTTGGCATAGTCCTCGTTGTACTCGGGATAGAGTTCGAGAATCGACATTCCATCCCACACCTTGTGATATGTGGTCTTTTCGCCCTCATAGAACAACGAAAAGAGATCCCAGCGATACTTTACACCCGGTTTGCGGAAGCAGTCGGGGAACTCGGTGTAGTAGATATGGCAAGGGCAGTGCATATCCTCAATCATATGAATCACGCACTTCAAATTTACAACCACCGCCGAGTCGGTGAAATTTCTGTGATTTTTCAAGTTCTCGATGCAAACCTTCAAGTTCGGCAACAAGTCGCCATCGTTGTTGTAGGCACGCTCATTGCTCAACTGCAAATTCTTATCTGCCGTAATCATATGCCAAGCGAGAGTGTGCTCCCACGCCATATGGTAGTCGTGCTCGGGGTGTTTAGGGTTGCGAATAGGTTTGCGAATTTCGTCCATCCACGAGCAGTGGTCAATCATCGACGATCCGAGATACTTCTCAATCTTGCTCTTCACCTCGGGGTCGAGGTATTTTTCGGCAGTGTAAGTGATAAAACGGTGAGCCCAGCCACCCCACGCAAATGCCTCCTGCGCCGAGCACATAAACGCAAGAGATACGATTATTGTAACTATCTTCTTCATGGCTGTTTATTGGTTTTTATTTGAAACATTCATTTAGGATATATGCCAAGCGGTACGATGCACGCAAGCACTGCTGCTTCGAGAGCTTCTGATTATCGAGCAGATATTGGCGGTCAATCTTGCAGCCAGGGGTTATATCATCGTATATATAGCGACAATCTTTGGCATTCTGCAACACCCACTCCTCGATTGTACCCTTGCACATCTTCGCCTGCTTCTTTGGCGAGAGTTTGTCGAGTGCAGCGTGAAACTTCTTGTAATCCGAGCCATATTCAGGCCAAATCTCCTTTATCGACATACCATCCCATACTTTGTGATTGGTGGTCTTCTTACCATTATAATATATACGAATTTGGTCGTGGCGAGGATACTTCTTGCCATCTATCTTGCGAGGGAAGCAATCCTCGAACTCGGTGTAGAAGATATGGCACGGACAGTGCATATCGGCAACCATATGGACTACACATTTGAGATTAACCATAACAGCCGAGTCGGTAAGGTTGCGATAGTTCTTCAAATTCTCGACGCACTGCACAAGGTTTGGCACGAGGTCGCCATCGCCCGACGATGCACGCTTATCGCTCAAAGCATACTTCTTCTTGCCGACTTTATCAACGGTAGTCATATGCCACCACGATGTCTGCTCCCAGCCCGGGATGTGATTTTTCTTCCACAAAGGCACCTGATCCATCCACGATGCGTGGTCGTAGATTGGCGAGCCGAGATACTTCTCGGTCTGAGCCTTCGCCTCGGGTGTGAGGTGCGATTCGGCAATAATTGCGATAAGTTTATGCGCCCAACCGCCCCAAGCCATAGCCTCCTGCACCGACAATGTCAGCGCAACAAGCACAAAAAATGTAAAGATTTTCTTCATAGTTATTTTTATTTTAGTGTTTCGTTCAGGATATGTGCCAAGCGATAGGCGGAACGCATTGCCTGTCCCTCCGAGATTTTGCGATAACCCACAAGGAACTCTCGGTCGATGCTGTCGCCGGGCTTGATTTTATCGTAGATTGGTCGGCAACGCTTACCCGCATCCGAAGCCCAATCGTTCAGAGTGCCACGACAAATTTTCGAGCGTTGCTTTGCCGAATATTTGTCGAGCTTTTTGCGGAAGAGTTCGTAGTCCTCGCCGAACTCGGGATAGAGCGTGAGTATCGACTCGCCATCCCACACTGCGTGGTAGGAGGTGCGCTTGCCCTCGTAAATGATTCGCATCTGGTCACGCTTGCGACCCTTTGGCGTTATAGGCTCGAAGCAGTCGGGAAACTCGGTGTAGTAGATATGCGACGGACAGTGCATATCCTCCATCATGTGGATAACATATTTGAGATTTACCGCCACTGCCGAGTCGGTCATATTGCGATGATTGCGCAGATTTTCTATACACTTTTCGAGGTTTGGCAACATATCGCCACTGCCTATCGAGGAGCGTTTGTCGCTAACTCTAAACTTCTCATCCACAACCATATGATGCCAGCGCAACGAAGGTCGATAAGCCTGCATCTTTGCATGGTCGGGGTGATTTTTACGGCGTATCGGGCGACGAATCTCGTCCATCCAACAGCAATGCTCCATCATTGGCGAGCCGAGATACCTCTCTACTTTTGTCTTTACTTCGGGATTAAGGTGTTTGTCGGCAGTGTAAGTGATAAAGTTGTGAGCCCAACCACCCCAAGCAGACACCTGTTCAACAGAGACAAGCAGAGAGATAAAAAGCAGTCCGACAAAATTTTTTTTCATTGTATTAAGTTTTATACGCAAAATTAGCCTTTTTATGTAATAAAAGCAATTAAAAGAGTGGAATTTTCTTTTGCATTTGCAATAAAAGCACTATATTTGCATCGTTATTTGAGGCACATATATAACTAATGTACGGCTGCCCGTATAACCATTGGTCGTTCGATCGATGATAAATCGCAAAAATGATTTTTATGGAAGATTTAA
>JAFVVS010000125.1 GCA_017502025.1 Alistipes sp.
CCGTATATGGTATGTCGTTGCAGATTCAGCAGATTGATGCACTGCACACCATAGGCGATATGGAGCGTCGCAAGCAACAGACCATCGAGCAACTCCAAAAGGAGGGCGTGTGGGAGCAAAATCGCTCGTTACCAATGCCTTTGGTGGCACAACGAGTGGCTGTTATTTCGAGCGCAACAGCGGCCGGCTATCAAGACTTTATGAAGGAGTTGGGCAGGAGTGCTTACCGCATCGAAACCGAGTTGTTCGAGGCTACAATGCAGGGCGAGAGGTGCGATGAGAGCATCGTGGCGGCACTCTACGCCATAGCCGAGCGGTCGGAGGAGTTCGATGCCGTGGCGATCATCCGTGGTGGTGGCTCGACCAGCGATTTGGAGTGTTACAACTCCTATCTTCTTGCATTTGCCGTAACGCAATTTCCGTTACCTGTGCTGACGGGAATAGGACACGACAAGGACACAAGCGTTACCGATATGGTGGCACACACAATGCTGAAAACCCCTACTGCGGTGGCGGCGTGGCTGAATCAGCGAGCAGCCGACCTCGACGGAGCGTTGGAGTATTGCGCCATTTCGTTGCGAGATATCTGCCGACAGGCGACCCACTCGGCGGCACTCCGCTTGGAGCACTTCTCGGCAGAGGTGCGCCACTTGGCAGAGCGCACATTGCAGAGCGAGAAGCAAAAGCTCGACGGCATAGCGACCTTGGTGGCGAACTTCGCACCGGAGCGCATCTTCCGCCTTGGCTACGCCATAGCCCGCAAGGAGGGGAAAGCGTTGCAAAGCGTTGAAGATATAGGCATTGGAGATAATATCGAAGTCGCTTTGGCAGACGGAGTGGTCAATGCTAAAGTCATTGAGAAATTGAGAATTGAGAATTAAGAATTGAGAATTATATTTTCCAAATTGTTGAAATCGTCAATGATTAAGCTATTTTTGTGCGTTACGCAGTAGCGGAAAGCGCAGCATACTTGGGCGTATGTGAGCATTTACGCTACAAGTAAGGTGCAAAAAGAGTTAATCAGAACGATTTTGGGTAATTGAAGAGAAAAGCCAAATTTATGATGTACAAAGAGGCGATAGAGGAGATTGAGAAGATTTTGCGCTCGTTAAGAGAGGAGCAGAACAGTATAGACACCCTCTCGGAGCGAGTGGCACGAGCAACCGAGTTGATTGCTCTCTGCCGTGAAAAACTGCGCAAAGCAGAGAACGATGTAAATAAAATTATCGAGGAGTAAAAAGCTAATGGCCAATGGCTAATAGCTAATAGCTAATAGCTGGTATGGGTGCAATTCAGAAAATAGTCAAGTGGTCGTTAAACCATCTGCCACGCACCCTCTTGCAGAGGGTTGCGGGATGGGGTGTGCCGATGCTTGGCGTGTGGTATGCCGGCAAGGGGCGCAAGTGCCCAATCTGCGGTAAGCAGGTGCGAGAGTTCCTGCCATACGGCTATGGCACGAGCCGCCGAGATGCACTCTGCCCACGCTGTTTGGCATTGGAGCGGCACCGCCTATTATGGCTCTATATCGAGCGTGAAACCGACCTCCTCGATGGCTACCCCACACTGCTCCACATCGCTCCCGAAGTTGCCTTAAAACGCCAATTTGAGCGGCACTACGGCAAGGAGCACGCCGACAACTACCTCACTGCCGACTTGGAGAGTCCGTTGGCGAAGTTGCACTTCGATATTCAGGATATTCCGCTTGACGACGAGAGCATTGACATAGTGATTTGCAACCATATTCTCGAACATGTCGAGGATGATAGGAGGGCTCTGCGAGAGTTGCACCGCATACTCCGCAAAGGTGGTTGGGGCGTGGTGCTCGTGCCGCAAGATTACGACCGAGAGGCGACCTTCGAAGACAACTCGATAACCTCGCCCGAGGAGCGAGCAAAGGTCTTTGGGCAGTACGACCACCGTCGCATCTATGGCAGAGATTATGCCGACCGAGTGCGAGAGTGCGGCTTCGAGGTGGAGGAGATTGAGTACGAAAAGCGACTCTCCGAAGATGAGCGAAAACAATACGCAACGGCAGGAGAGCGTTTATATATTGTTAAAAGGCCAGTAAGGGCTAATAAGGGCTAGTAAGGGCCAGTAAGGAGGTATATATGGATTTGTTTGAAAGATACGAGAAGCTACGCAAAGCAGTAGCCAATCAGTTTTCGACCACTACGCAGGGGCTGGTGGATAAGGCGTTGCAATTTGCCGAGGAGCGAATGGGCGACCTTGTGCGCTACGACGGAACGCCTATGCTCGACCATGCCGTAGAGGTGGCGCATATAGTGGCTACCGAGGTGGGATTAGGTCGCAATTCGACCGTTGCATCCATTCTGCACGATGTGGTGCGCATAGAGGCGAAAAAGGATGACGAGGAGGGTCTTGAAGCTCTGCTCAGCACCATCCGCAAGGAGTTTGGCGAGGAGGTGATAGGCATTGTTATGGGCTTGGCGAGCATCTCGGAGTTGAAGCTCAACACCCACTCCGACCAGGCATCGGACTTCCGAGATATGATTGTATCCTACTCCGAAGACCCTCGTGTGATTTTGATTAAACTTGCCGACCGCCTCGAAGTGATGCGCTCGATAGCGATGTTCCCCGAGGAGAAGCGACAGAAGAAGTCGTGGGAGTCGATGAACCTCTATGCGCAGATTGCCCACAAGCTCGGCTTATACAACATAAAGAGCGAGTTGGAGGATCTATCGTTGGCTCAACTCGAACCAGCCGACCACAAGCACATCACCGAGAAGTTGCGTGAGGGCGAGAAGGAGCGTATGGACTTTATCGAGAAGTTCATCGAGCCTATCCGCAAAGGACTCGACTCGGCCGGCATAAAGTATCACATAAAGAGCCGCACCAAGTCGGTCTATTCGATTTGGAACAAGATGCGCAAGCAGAAGGTGCCATTCGAGGGTGTCTACGACATCTTCGCCATTCGTATCATTATCGACTGCCCCGAAAATCTCGAAAAGGCGCAGTGCTGGTTGGCATACTCCATCGTGAGCGACTTCTACACACCTAATACCGAGCGTATGCGTGATTGGATCTCGATTCCGAAGTCGAATGGCTACGAATCGTTGCACACCACCGTAGCTGCGGGCAACGGCAAGTGGGTGGAGATTCAGATTCGTACCGAGCGTATGGACAACATCGCCGAGCTCGGTATCGCAGCCCATTGGCGTTACAAGGGCGTTAATCAGGGTGCGCAGACCAGCGAGAAGTGGTTGCAGCGTCTGCGTGAAACGATGAGCGAAACCAAAGAGGATATCGCCGAGCGTTTCGATGCAAAGCCTGCTTCGGGCGAGATTTTCGTCTATACTCCAAATGGCGATATCCGCAAATTGCCTGAGGGGGCTACCGTATTGGATTTCGCCTTCGACATTCACTCCAACCTCGGTTGTACCTGCTCGGGCGGAAAGGTAAATGGTCGTGCCGTACCTATTCGTGAGCCGTTGCACAATGGCGATATTGTCGAAATTCTCACCCAGAAAAACCAACTTCCGAAGTCCGATTGGCTCAACTTTGTCGTAACCCAAAAGGCGAAGCAGAAGATTAAGTCGGTAATTCGTGAGGAGCAGGCGAAGAGCGCAAATCTTGGTCGTGAAGAGTTGGAGCGCAAACTGAAAAACTGGAAGATTTCGAAGAGCATTGACGAGGTGGTGGCATACCTCTGCAAATACTACAAGCAACGCACAGGAACTGCCCTCTACGAGCTTATTGCCGAGGAGAAGATTGACCTTGCGGTAGTGAAGGATATTTTGGCAAAGTGGCTTTCGGGCGAGGCCGACGAGGAGCGTCGTGCTGCCGAGGCAGAGGCGGAGGCTCGTCGCAGAGCAACCGCAGCATCCTCGGTCAAGCCGTCGAGCGATGCACTCATCATCGACGAGAGCATCAACAACATAGTCTATAAGCTTGCCAAGTGTTGCAACCCGATTAAGGGTGACGACATCTTCGGCTTTGTAACCATAAATACGGGTATCACCATCCACCGCACCGACTGCCCAAATGCAAAGCGTATGCGTGAGCAGTACCCTTATCGAGTGATGGATGCAAAGTGGCGAGAGAGTGCGCAGGGTGCATTCCGAGTGACTATCGCCATAACCGCCAACGACTCGGCAGGTCTGGTGAACCAGATTACCGAGGTTGTAAGCCGAGATATGAAGTTGAATATCCGTTCGATCAACCTCAACTCACGAGGCGATGGTACGGGTATAGGTACAATAAGTGTAGAGGTGCCTTCGGTGAGTGTTGTCGACACACTCCTCTATGCTATTATGCGAATCAAGGGGGTACAAAGAGCCTACCGAGTGAAGAACTAAACCAATTAAAAAGTATAACAATGAAGAATTTTTCGAGATTTCTACTCTTTGCAGTAGTGGCAATTGCCGTTGCATCGTGTGTAAAGACGAAGCGTAGCGGAAACCCAATTATCGAGGGTTGGTACGCCGACCCCGAGTGTGTAATCTTTGGCGACACCTACTATCTCTACCCTACCTGGTCGCAGAAGTTCAAAGATCAGCTACACTTCGACGCCTTCTCGTCAAAGGATCTCGTGACCTGGACAAAGCACGAGCGCATTATCGACAACACCGAGATTAAGTGGCTTACACACGCTTTATGGGCACCGTCAATCATTGAGAAAGATGGCAAGTACTACCTTATGTTCTCGTGCAACAATGTTCACGAGGGCGAGATTGGCGGTATCGGCGTAGCGGTGGCAGATAACCCCGCAGGACCATTCAAAGACCACCTCGGCAAGCCACTCATCAACGAGATTATCAACGGTGCGCAGCCTATCGACCAATTCGTATTTAAGGATACCGACGGCACCTACTATATGTATTATGGTGGTTGGAAGCACTGCAATGTCTGCAAGCTCAACGACGACTTCACCGGCTTCGTTCCATTCGAGGATGGCGAGATATTCAAGGAGGTTACCCCTGGCGAGTATGTCGAGGGACCATTTATGTTTATCCGTAACGGCAAGTACTACTTTATGTGGTCGGAGGGCAAGTGGACACGAGATAACTATCGTGTGCAGTATGCCATTGCCGACAGCCCTCTCGGCCCATTCGAGCCTCGTGGTGTGATTTTGCAGACCGACAAGAATATCGGCACAGGCGCAGGTCACCACTCGGTAATTCACAACCCTCGCAGTGGCAAGTACTACATCGTATACCACCGCCACCCGCTTGGCTCTACCGATGGTAACGACCGTCGTACCTGCATCGACGAGATGCTCTTCGACGAGGAGGGCAATATCCTCCCTATCAAGATGACTTTCGAGGGTGTCAATGCCGACCCATTGAAGTAATAGCATACCTATAATAGAATACGAGGCGACTTTTTCAGTCGCCTCGTATCTGTTTTTGACGGGTGGCAAAATTATCTCTTGTACTGCATTACCCAATCGAGTCGCTCCGAAGTGAATGCATCACGGCACAAATCCTCACGAGAGCCCGCCTGAATAATATCCTCACGGAGTATGCCTCCCGCCTCGTGCACCAAATCGGCAAAGGTGCCGAGAGCCAAAGATACAGCATAGACATCGGTCTCGCCCTTGACCAACAGCACAGGGGTTTTTGCCACCTTCGATGGCGAAATTGTGTCGTCGGGATCAGCAGCAACAACCATTGCGCCAGCAAACATATCTGAATAGCCATTCAACATTCGCCAAACACCACCGCCACCTGCCGGCTTGTAGGCGTCGGAGTAGCCTATAATATAGATGCGTGAGGTGTCGATACCAGGCTGTTTTTTGATATACTCATCGAGCGTAGCCTTCAACAGTTCGGGCATACTCAAACGGGTAAGTTTCTCGGGGTTTTCGTCCCACTCCGAACCCGAAGGGCACTGCGGAGCAAACATTATGGCCTTGGTGTTGGAGGTATTAAGGTAGTTCCAAACCTTAATCATTGCATCCTGATGCAACTGCGACTCGTTGTCCGAGCCGTTGGCATACTGACCGTGCAGAACCACCACAAGCGGAGCATCGCCCTGCTGCGAAGAGTTGATGTGACTTGTCTGATAGTTGAGCGTCTTGCCCTCGACAGTGCAGCTACCCGCCTTGAAATATTGGTCAATCATCGATGGAAGCTCCGGTGTTCCACCATCATCGGTTGTGCATTGCAGCGAAAGAGTTGTCACTGCAAACACAAGTGCTAAAAATCTGAATTTCGTTCTCATATAGGTAAAAGTTTTAAGTTGTTCTTCTACCTATTAAGATGACAAAGGGGGCGAAATGTTAAATTTTGCGTTCTATTTTTTCTTACAAGCCCACCACAAGACTGCGAGAGCCGATATTAAGCATTGCTACCAACTCCGATATCGAGGCGTTGTAACTCATTGCTATATATGGCGGTTTGGGCAACTCCGAACGGCATTGGCCGATGTAGGAGTGCATCTGCTCGGGCATAACACTCGACATATCCATCAGCAGATGGGCGTGGCGAATGGAGAGTGGCACCTCGTAGATATTCGGAAAGAGTACAGGTGCGTGATGAGTATCGGAACAGATATGAACATTCACAAAGAGGGTGTTTCCGTCGTTGGTGCCCGTTGCTCGCAGACGATGGGCTGCCGCACGCAACATATCGTAGCCTGCGTCAGACGCCTCGCCATCGGTTACATTGAATACTAATGGTGGAAAGCTCTCGCTATTCTCCTCTCTACGACACCACTCGGCAACCATATTTGTCACTGTCGATATCATCTTATACATTGGAGTTGCGCCCTCGGCACG
This sequence comes from Alistipes sp., assembly GCA_017502025.1. Taxonomy (GTDB): domain Bacteria; phylum Bacteroidota; class Bacteroidia; order Bacteroidales; family Rikenellaceae; genus Alistipes. Next base: position 6,740 of record JAFVVS010000125.1, read on the forward strand.
AGGTTGCACCCACAACGACACCTCCTCCTGAAAGGTGTAGCGGTCGCTTTGAAGAGTTCTGTATCCGAGTGCGTAGGTCGTGCGAGGAACTTCCCTGCCTGCAAGCATAGTTATAGGATAGAATGTCAGCTCCTCGCCCAACAACGAATATACTCTATCGCCCGAATAGCCCACCAAAGCAATGTCGTAGTAGTGGCGATAACCTCCGTCACGATGTGAGCGCAAAACCAACTCGTCGATAAGACGACCAACAACCATCGACACCACCTCTGCCTTCGACAAATTCCAGCCACCAAGCTCCATACGACCATTCATCGAACTCGATTGGTCGATTGCAATAACTATTGCCGTACGATGACGGCGTGTAATCTCCTGCGAATACATCTCCTACTCTACTTTTTCGATGCGACCATCACGATATATAACAAACTCGCCATCCTCACGTACAATGCGTGTTGTACCGTTGCGGAAGGGCTTTATGCCACGACCTCTGCCACAAGTTATCACCACCCTGCCACTCTCATCCACAAAGTGCCATACATCACCCACTCTAACCAATGCCAACCCCTCGCTGAACTCGAATGCCAAGTCGTAGAGCGGTGGAATAACAAAGCGCCCCTCTACGGCAAAACCCCAATAGCCGTTGTAGTATTCGAGCGTCGGGGTGGTCGTTGGATAGCTCTTGCCAACGCTCATCTCCAACAAGCTTTTGAGCATCGGCAACGAAGGTGTCGGCAGGTGGAGCAGTTTGGCAATGCGGTAGTGGCGAACATCGCCCTGCTCGGCAAACAGCGACTCAATTCGATGCAACATCTCATCCCTATTCTCAACTGCGAGATGAGGGCGTATAAGCAGATAGTCGCTATTTGGGATATCTCGGCCAATAGTAGGATCCAACGACATCGCTGCCAAGGCGGTTGCGATAAGGGCTATCGGATAGTTGTCTATATCTCGACCGAAGTTCTCTCGGCTACGCAACGGATGCTGATATGGGCGTGTGCCAATCTCTACACAATCGCTCGCCGTAAAGCCCTCACGATACATAGCATCGAAGTCGATAAGATGGAGTCCGTCGTTCGAGAGGATAATGTTTTCGGGCTTCAAATCACCGTGCGCCCACCGCTCACCCAGAAGCGAAAGTGCAAACTCCTCGAACATCTGCGACAGAGCCTTCATCTTTTCGGGTTTCCGATACAACGCCTCTATCTTACTCTGCAACGACTCGCCCTCGTACCAATCGCACAACACCACATCAGCAAGTCCGAACTCTCTTTCGCTCGAATTTACGAGTAGCTCCTTCGGGTAGTAACGCTCGCCATATATCGCACGCAGATTGGGGTGATGACGCATATAGACACGCATAGCCATCTTGCGCCCCTCGCACATAACCTCGAAAACCATCACCGAGTTACCGACCGAGCAACGCACCCTATCGCTACCCTTCTCGTAGATGGGATATATACGCCGAGAGCCAAGCGTTCTCGACATCATTTCGAGATACTTGACCGAGAGTATATATTGTGCAACCGTCGATATCATATAACAAATTTACTATTTATCGCATAAAAACACAACACCTAATAATAAAAAAGATAATGAGCCACCTTATATGTGGCTCATTATCAAACATTTATTTTGCAAGATTATTTTGTTGCAATCTCATTTACGAGAGCGTTGATCTCGGCGAGGAATGGTCGCCAATCGTAAGATGCATCGTTGAGGTTCAATGCACGCATCTTGGCGAGTTCTGCCTCAACAGGAACAAGCACCTCCGGCTTATCGGCATACTTTGCACGGAGGGTATGCACCTTCTCGTACAACTCTACGCCATCGACCAGACGCTCGAAGCGCACCGACGAACGAGCTCCCGGATAGACGATATAGGTATCGCCCGAAGCCCAATAGCGGAAGCGAGAGTCGTACTCAGGGCGTGCCGGCCACGAGTTGTAAGCCCAACGCAACATACCGTCGTAGTCGTGTGCCACAGCGTAGAGGCAGAGCAACTCCGACTCGTATGGTTGCGAGTTGGTGAAGGCATTAGGGAAGAGGGTGCTGCAACATACATAGAAGGTTGAAACATCGCCATTTGCACGGCGTGATGCAATCTCCTCCTGTGACATAACCGAGTGCTTCTGACCCACGCAAACATCACGCATATTGCTATAACGCTTGTACGAGTCGTGGTTATCCGCCATAGCGAAGCCCAACTCCGGAGCATACTTCTTAATCATAGCTGCTGCAACATCCATATCCTCGGGCTTACGCTCGTCGATTGCCATATTGGTGATATGCAACCAGCCCTTCTCACGGAGGTGTGCCGAGAAATCACGAAGGAATGGAGCCCACACCTTCTCGTACTCATCCTCCTGCGGAGTGGTCGAGATCTTGCGGTTGCGGTTATCCTTTGCATCCGAGCGCATATCCTGATAGTCGAGGGTACATTTGCCCCAAGGCAACATTCCGTAGCAGTTGATCTGCTTATCCACGCCGAGCGACATCATAAACTCTACCCACTTATCGAAGCGAGAGTAGTCGTACTTCCACTCGTCGTTGTCGTAGCGGTACCAATAGATCATCGGCTCGTAGTCGTCGAAGCACTGATACTGCCAAGGGTCACGGTTGAGGGTTGCTGTAATAACCTTCTGACCAGCCTCAGCCAACATCTGCATCAATGGGCGCATAGCCTCGTAGTGCTCCTCGCTCCACAAATCAACGCCCTCGGCGCGAGCAACAGCCGATGGGTGCTGCCACAAGTCGAGGTGGAACTTCCAATCTGCCGGCTTTGCCAACTCCTGGTCGATAACCTCAATCTCCAATGGGAGCTTCTTCGAGCCAAGACCGCAACGAGATACCTTTAAGGTTGCCTTATATACGCCCGCCTTTGCATCGTGAGGAACAGCCACCGAAACCCAGATTGGGCGAGTAGTATTCTCCTCGATATCCATCTTCTCGATATTGTCGAGCATATCCGCCTGCAAGATTGCAGGGTGACCATTCGGGCGACCACAAAGGCACGACTTATCCACCTTGTCGGCAAGGGTATAGCGCACAAAACGAGCCTCAGCAATCGAAGCAGGAAGAGTTGCGCCATCTGCAACAAAGTCCGAAATCTCGCACTCTACGCCCTCGATATCCTTCGCAGTCCAAAGCACCGCCTGTGCCGATACTCGCTCGCCCTTCCAAGCAGTAGCCTTATAGCTATCGGTGAGGTTTTGAGGTACCTCGCTACGAGAGTATACCAAGTCGGGAGTACCCCAGGCTACATTCATACCTCGCTTTACATCATCCCAAGCCTCCTTTGCCTCGTCGCTCAACGCTACGGGGTCGGCAGCCTCCTCGAATGTCTCAACTGTCTTGCAGGTGCAACCCGTGAGTGCAACTACCGCAAAGACCGAAATAAACGAAAAAATTCTCTTCATCTCTTTTTTGGTTAATATGGTTATATTAGTTACTGCAAAGGTAAGATAAATTTCTGTAAATTACACCTTTTTACCTTATATTATATATAAAGTGGTTGCGGTATGGCGACAAAAAAGGGGCATCCATTCGTGGAAGCCCCCTCTTTCGTGCATCTAATCGTAAGTCCTAATAGTTGAGAACCTTCGACGATGCGTAGGATAATTTCAAGGCGTTGGCACGACGAAGCTCCTGCTTAACATCGGCAACAACACCCATCTTGGTATTCTCGTCAGCCTTCAAACAGATAGTCATCGAGGCACGGTCCGACTCATTCAAGTTGTCACGCTCACCTGCAACGAAGTCCAAGATGTCCTTTGTTGTCTTGTACGAGTCGTTCAACTGGATACGAGGTGCAGTACCGAACTTCGCCTGCATATTCAAAGACGGAGTACCAATGTGGATATACGATACCAAATTCTTCTTTTCGAGCTTCTGAACCTCGGTAGCCTCAGGTAACTTGTAAGTTACGAGCAACTCCTGATCACGCATCGAAGTCGAGAGCATAAAGAAGAAGAGGATGATATAAACGACATCGGGAAGCGATGTTGTCGACATAGCGGGCACTTCACGCTCGCCCTTTTTCTTCATTACTGCCATAACTACTTCATCATTTTGCGTGGCTCTGCCTCCGAAATCTTCATCGGTATCGCCTTGGTTATTACTTTGCGCTCAGCCTCATCAAGGTCTGCGAACTTCTTACCGAACTTTGCCATTGCAACCTCGTCACGCACCTCGTTGAAGGCACGAGTAAGCTCGTTCTGAACCTGAATATAACGCTGATAACTTGTATCACGAGTGTTCTGCAACGAAATCACACCCTCGCTGACAGGATATGTCCACTTCGAGCCGTCAGGCATCTCGATGTCGGTAGGCTTCTTCTCCGGAAGATCCTTGTCGTCGAGCGGATTGAGGATAAACTCCTTTGCCTTCTCCTTCAAAGCGTCCAACGAGATAACCTTACCTCCTGCCATAATGTTACCCGAACCAGCAACGAACACCAAGAGAAGATTTCGCTCCTTCACCTTGATATCCTCCTGCTTCACATTCGGATCGGCCATTGGTGGCAACATACGCACGATACCTGTGTCGATATCCATTGTGGAAACCACAAGGAAGAAGATCAGCACGGTAAATGCGATATCCGCTTGCGATGAGGCGTTGATTTCTGGTGCTTTTTTATTTTTAGCCATAGGTATCTTTTACTATTTTAATGCGTTGCGTACCTCGCCTGCGATTGTTACGACAATTGCAGCAACAGCCACAATGTAGGTAACAATAATACCTGTCTCGGAGATTGCCAAATCGAATGGATTATCGAAAACTCCACCTGCCGAGTTTGGTACAACCAAGCCCTTGTGGCTCAATGCTACACCGAGTGCAATACCTACAACCACTATAACGATTGCAGTAGCGATAAGTGTATTCTTCAATCCCGCAGGGTGGGTAATCGTACCCTTGATGGCCGCACAAATGACGCTAACGACTGCTGCAACGAGCAATGCGTAGCCCCACATGAGGTTCCAACTGATGGCAACTTCTGCACCACCCGAAATCACTGCCCAGCCAACGAGTGCAAGGGTGATTACGAACAATGCCGCCATCAACATATTCAACTTCTTTTTCATATTCGTTTGTGTACGATTATTCGTTAATCAAAATTATTTCTTGCTGTAAGCAGTCAAGATATCGGTCAAAGTGATCGAAGCATCCTCCATCTCGTTAACCATACCGTCGATCTTAACGATAACATAGTTGTAGAACACCTGGAGAACCATTGCAGCGATCAAACCGAGGAGGGTTGTCAAGAGCGCAACCTTCATACCACCTGCTACGAGTGCCGGGCTGATATCACCTGCTGCCTGAATCGAGTCGAACGACTGTACGAGACCAACAACGGTACCCATAAATCCGAGTGATGGCGAGAGCGAGATGAACAACGACAACCAACCAAGACCCGACTCCATCTGACCTGTCTGAACCGAACCGTAAGATACAACTGCCTTCTCAACTGCGTCGAGACCCAAGTGGTAGCGATCCAAGCCCTGATAGTAGATAGAAGCGATAGGGCCCTTAGTGTTACGGCAAACCTCCTTTGCAGCCTCTACGCCACCCTCGTTCAAAGCAGCCTCAACCTGTGCGATGAACTTCTTGGTGTTGATAGTCGAGAGCGAGAGGTAGAGGATACGCTCGATAGCGATAGCCATACCGAGTACCAATACTACGAGGATAGGGAGCATCCAGCCCCAACCACCTTCGAGGAACTTCTGCATGAGAACATAGTGAATAGACTCACCAGCGATCTCTGTCTCTGCGTCGAGAACTGCCTCAGCAGGAGCCTCAACAGCCTCTACTACCTCGGTTGCAGGCTGCTCTGCGGTTGCAGTTGCGGCCTCCTGTGCGATTGCAGTGCTGAATGTCATTGCAGCAGCTGCCAAAACCAAAAATAATTTTTTCATAGTTTTTAATAAATTAAAAATTTGTTTGTTGTGTTTTATGTGTTTTTAGTAGAAAATCTCTGTTTCTATCATTTTATTCGTCATTCGGCGCACATTGCGCAAATCGGGTCAACCGCTTGTGCCACAAATAATTAGGCACTAAAACCGCCTTACGGATACCCAAAATACGACATATTACAGTCCGAAATATAGAACTTTTTTTTTGTTTTTGCAAACTTGACGATTTTTCTGCACACAAATTTTCGGCATTTACGGGATATTTATTACCTTTGCAAAGTGGGAATTTAGGCAGTGCGGACTCCGAAGGAGAGGAAGGCGCAGACGAATAGAGAATTTAGGGAGACTAGAGAATATAGGGAGTTTAGTGATGCGCTCTTACTCTATCACTAATCTCGCTAAATTCACTAAACTCACTAAATTTCACAAGAAGGAAACTCCCAGAGGGGAAAATCGGAGGCGATTGAGGAAATGCAGAATGCAGAATGCAAAATGCAAAATGCAGAACCGACGACAAACCGAGAGCAGAGGGCAAGCTTGCTTGCGCTATACCGAGGTGCGAAGGAGGAAAAGCCTACGAAGTAGGGTTAATGCAAAATGCAGAATTAACAAATTTTTCCCAGAGGGGAAAATCGTAGGCGGTTAGGCTATTTTTTCGCCAAGCGAGGAGCCAAATCCGCAGCATAGTAAGCCTATGTGAGGAATTTGGCTGCCGAAGTGCGGTGGAAAAAGAGTCAATCGGAACGATTTACAGTACAACAAGCAACAAGATAACAAACAAAAGATAAAAGCATTATGGAGAGAATTAAAGTACTTATCGTTGGTAGCGGTCCTGCGGGATTTACTGCTGCAATTTACGCTGCTCGTGCAGCTTTGAACCCTGTATTGTATGAGGGAATTGAGCCGGGCGGACAGTTGACTACAACAACAGAGATCGAGAACTTCCCAGGTTATCCCGAGGGCATTCGTGGCACAGAGATGATGAACGATTTGCGTGCTCAGGCTTTGCGTTTGGGCGCAGATGTTCGCACGGGTATTATTACCGATATCGACACCTCGAAGCGACCTTTCGTTTTAACTATCGATGGCGAGAAACAGATTGAGGCTGAGGCTGTTATCATCTGCACTGGTGCTTCGGCAAAGTACCTCGGTTTGGAGTCGGAGATGAAGTTTAGGGGTATGGGTGTGAGCGCTTGTGCCACTTGCGACGGCTTCTTCTACCGCAAGCAGGATGTGGCAGTTGTAGGTGGTGGCGACACCGCTTGCGAGGAGGCGACATACCTTGCATCGCTCTGCCGTCAGGTATATCTCATTGTGCGCAAGCCATTCCTTCGTGCATCGAAGGCTATGCAGGAGCGTGTTTTCAACACTCCGAACATCAAGGTTTTGTTCGAGCACAACACCGTGGAGGTATTGGGCGATATGGATGGTGTGACAGGCGCACGCCTTCGCAAGGGCGACGGCGAGGAGTACGATATTGAGATTTCGGGCTTCTTCCTCGCTATTGGTCACCACCCTAACACAGAGTTGGTTAAGGGTAAGGTGGAGCTCGACGAGCAGGGCTACATCGTAGTTGAGCCGGGCACCTCGAAGACCTCGGTAGAGGGTATTTTCGCAGCCGGCGATGTTCGTGACCCACACTACCGCCAGGCTATCGTAGCGGCAGGTTCGGGCTGTATCGCAGCACTCGATGCAGAGCGTTGGTTGGCATCGCAGAAATAGACGACAGTAAACAAAAACCTTAAAATTGGAGGTGATTGAGGAAATTTTGTGCGATGTTAGGCGACAAAAGCGCAGCATACTAAAAGGTATGTGAGCATTTTGGCGACCGACACATTCGTGCAAAATTTACCAATCAGAACAATTTTAACTATGATTAGCGTAACGATTCTTGGGGCTTCGTCAGCCAAACCGACTGCAAACGGTCACCCCTCGGCACAGGTGGTAAATTGCAACGAGCAGTACTACTTGGTCGATGCGGGCGAGGGTGTGCAGCAGCAGATGTTCCGCTGTGGCATCAATCCGTTGAAGTTGCGAGGTGTCTTTATCTCGCATCTGCACGGCGACCACTGCTTCGGCATCTTTCCGCTAATCTCGACGCTCGGTCTTTACGGCAAGAAGACTCCGCTAACTATCTATGCTCCAAAGCCTTTTGGCGAGATTTTGGAGTGCCACCTCCGTTACTTCGACAAGGAGTTGCCCTACGAGGTGGAGTGGGTAGAGGTCGATACCACGAAGCACCAGATAATCTTCGAAAATCGCACTTTGGAGGTGTGGAGCATACCGCTTCGCCACCGAGTGCCGACCTCGGGTTACCTCTTCCGTGAGAAGCCGTTAGCTCGCAATGTCGATAAGTTCGCAATCGAGCGTTGGGGTTTGTCCGTCAAGCAGATAGTCGCAGCCAAAGAGGGCAACGACATAGAGTTGGAAGATGGAACAATTTTGCCAAACGAGAAGATAACCTTCGTGGCGCATCCACCGCACTCTTATGCCTACTGCTCCGACACAAATCGCTCGGGTGCAGTGGCAAAATATGTTGCAGGGGTGGATATGCTCTACCACGAGGCGACATACGGCGCAGCCCACAAGAAGGAGGCGAAGGAGCGAGGTCACGCCACCTCCGAGGATGCGGCAAAGACCGCTGTGGCGGCAGGGGTGAAAAAGTTGCTGATTGGACACTTTTCGTCACGCTATAAGGATAAAGAGCCGTTGTTGGCAGAGGCAAGAGCAATATTCCCCGAAACCTATATCGCCACAGAGGGCGAAACATTTCG
>JAFVVS010000126.1 GCA_017502025.1 Alistipes sp.
AACGACGAGGAGTTGCGTCAGACTATCATCTCGGAGTTGTACGACAAGGCATACGCTATCGCTACAAGCGGCACAATGAAGCACGAGCGTTCGGAGGCATTCGAGGCTTTGGAGGCAGAGTTCGCAGCTCGCTACACCGAGGAGGAGTTGGAGGAGAAGGCTCCACTTATCCACAAGTACTTCCACGACGATGTACAGAAGATGGCTATGCGCAATATGATCCTCGATGAGGGCAAGCGTCTTGATGGTCGTAAGACCGACGAGATTCGTCCTATCTGGTGCGAGGTTAATTACCTCCCATGCGCACACGGTTCGGCAATCTTCACCCGTGGTGAGACTCAGTCGCTCTCGACTGTAACTCTCGGCACAAAGCTCGATGAGAAGCAGCACGATGAGGTATTGTTCCAGGGTTCGGAGCAGTTCGTACTTCACTACAACTTCCCTCCATTCTCGACCGGTGAGGCTAAGGCATCTCGTGGTGTAAGCCGTCGTGAGATTGGTCACGGCCACCTCGCTTGGCGTGCGTTGAAGCCTATGGTTCCTGTAGGTGAGGAGAATCCATACGCAGTTCGTGTAGTATCGGACATCTTGGAGTCGAACGGTTCGTCGTCTATGGCAACTGTTTGCGCAGGTTGTATGGCTTTGATGGATGCAGGTGTTAAGTTGAAGAAGCCTGTATCGGGTATCGCAATGGGTCTTATCTCGGATTCGGCAACAGGTCGTTGGGCAGTATTGTCGGATATCTTGGGCGATGAGGACCACTTGGGCGATATGGACTTCAAGGTAACAGGTACCCGTGACGGTATCACCGCTACCCAGATGGATATCAAGGTTGATGGTCTTTCGTATGAGGTGTTGGCTCAGGCATTGGAGCAGGCTCGTGTAGGTCGTTTGCACATCCTCGATAAGATTACCGAGTGCATTGCAGAGCCTCGTGAGGACTACAAGCCATTCGTACCACGCATCGAGCAGATCGTTATCGACAAGGAGTTCATCGGTGCAGTTATCGGTCCTGGCGGTAAGGTAATTCAGGATATTCAGAAGAGTACCGGCACCACTATCACCATCACCGAGACCGAGACTTCGGGATTGGTAGATGTATTCGGTCCGGACAAGGAGTCTATCGATGCAGCTATGGCTCGCATCAAGGGTATCGTAGCAGTACCTGAGGTTGGCGAGACCTACCACGGTAAGATTAAGTCTATCGTAGATTTCGGTGCATTTGTTGAGATTCTCCCAGGTAAGGAGGCGTTGCTCCACATCTCGGAGATCGACTACAAGCGTTTCGAGACTATGGCAGAGACCGGCTTGAACGAGGGTGATGAGATCGATGTTAAGTTGATTGGCGTTGATCAGAAGACCAACAAGTTGCGTCTTTCGCACAAGGCACTCCTTCCAAAGCCAGAGGGCTGGGTAGAGCCAGAGCGTAAGCCTCGTGCACCACGAGGTGACAAGGGTAACGACCGTGGCGACCGTCGCCCACGCCGTGACCACCACAAGGAGTAATCACAGATATTCCAAATAGAAAACGGAGCAGTTTGAACTGCTCCGTTTTTTATTTGCTAATAAATTTCTGTCGTCACGCCTACGGCGTTCTATGGCGTCGGTTGCAAACAACCTCTTTGACGTCGCCAACTAAAGTTGGTTCTATGTCGTTTCCTCATAAAGCACCAAAGGTGCGCCGCCATAAAGGGCGGTTAGCCCGCCGTCATAGAGCAGTCGCAGACTGCGACGCTACTATCCCCTCACGAAATCGAGCAATGCGGCAGCACACATCTTCGGCTCCTCGATAAAACCCATATGTCCTGAATTTTCGAGCCAAACGACCTTCGCTTCGGGGTGCTCGGAAACCATCTTCTCGGCAATTTCAGGCGTGATATAGCCATCCTTACGACCCAAGATAAAGAGTATCGGCTTGCCAAGGTTGTGGAGCATTTCGCTCTGCGCCTTGCGCTCAATCATACCGTTCAGCAAGGCGATGATGCCTGCATCCTCGGTGAGGTAGATAATCTGCTGCAAATCTTCGATTTCGGTGCGGAAACGGTTGCGATTTTCTGCTGCAAAACCCGCCTCGGGTGCAGTATGAGCCAGCAACTCCTTCTTGCCCGACTTGACGAGCGAAATCTCACGCTGGCGATTTTTCTTCTTCTCCTCGCTATCGGCATAAGGTGTCGAATGGAGCAACACCACCCCGTCGGTGCGGTCGGGATGTCGCTCGGCAAAGGCGAGAGCCATATATCCGCCCATCGAATGACCTACAATGGTGGCGCTCTTGACGCTCAACTTTTCGAGTGCAGCAGCGAGAGTGTCGGCAAGGAAATCCATTGTATGAGTTTCGCCCTTAACCTCCGAAATTCCGTGTCCGGGAATGTCGAGCGTAATTACTCGTACATCCTTATAAATCAGAGGTATAAACTCCTCCCATACGAGCATATTTTCGAGATAGCCGTGCAATAAAACCACAACCTTATCGCCCTCTTCCGAGTCGCAAACATGGAGCGCAGTGTCGCCCGCCATTATAAACTTTTCGACCATTTTTTATCGTTTTTGCATTTTTACTGCGTAAAAATATGGAAAATTCTGCAAATTTTACTATTTTTGGACAATTATACTCCAAAATAGAATGAAGTTTGACTATATAAAGTGTCACGGCTCGGGAAATGAGTTCGTTATGGTGGATGCGGTGAAGCACAATCTTGACGGCATCGACCTTGCCGAGTTTTCCCGTTTCGTCTGCAACCGAGAGGAGTCGGTCGGAGCCGATGGCGTGTTGCTTTTGGTCAAAGAGGGCGATATGTTCGGAATGCGAATGTTCAACCCCGACGGCTCGGAGGCAGAGATGTGTGGCAACGGCATTCGTTGCGTGGCACGCCTGGCGGAGGAGTATGTCGGAGCAAAGGAGTTCGATATGTTCTCGGGCGGAAACACCTACGGCATCGTGCGTGCCGAGGATATTCACCCTGCAATGCCGACCTACGGAGTAGATTTGCAGGTGCGCCTTGCAAGTCCCGATTTTGGCTTTGCCGAGGGTGCCGAGCAGTTCGTATCGCAGCGCATCGAGCGATTGGACAGTGACCTTCTCTGGACAGCGATAAATGTGGGTAATCCGCACATTGTGGCTGAGGTCGAGGAGATAGACTACGACCACCTCTCACGCCTTGGCGAGAGGGTTTTGGAGTTGAAAGAGGAGTTTCCGAAGGGTATAAATGTTTCGCTCGTGAAGGTGCTGGGCGAGAATCGCATCTTTGTGGCGACCTACGAGCGAGGTGCCGGCATCACCGCATCGTGCGGTACGGCGATGACTTCGAGTGCTACGGCAATGGCCCTCAACAAAAGATGCGACTACGAAGCGACCATCGAGGTCGAAAACCGAGGTGGTGCAGTGCGCTGCATCTGCCACAGCGAAGGTGGTCTGCACACTCAACTTATAGGCAACGCCTCCTACCTCTCCTATGGCAGAGTTGTAGCCGAGGAGGGCAATTTCGTATGCGTCGAGTTGGGCAAGGCTGAGGCGGAGATAGAACTTTACAACGATTTTTTGAGGTCGAAGAATGCGTAGATGGCTCTACATAGTGTGTTGCGTGGCGCTGGGATTAACCCTCTCGGCGTGTAATGTCACACGCCTTATTCCGTCGGATACCTATCTCTTGCAGAGAGTAAAAATCGATGAGGATAAGAGTGCTCCCCGTGCCGAGCGTGTAAAGAGCGAAGAGGTTACAAAATATCTGCGTCAGAAGCCGAACAAGCACTTCCTTGGCACCGATTTCTACGCCTGGATATACCTTATGGCAGACCCCGGAAAGAATAATTGGTGGAACAACCTCAAACGCAAGATGGGCGAGGAGCCCGTATTGTTCAATATGCGTGACACGGAGCGTTCGGCATCGAACTTAAAGCTCTACCTCGACTCTCGTGGATACTACTCCTCGAAGGTGGATTACAAGGTCGATACCACCTACCGACGCAAGCGTGCAAAGGTTTCCTACTCGCTCAAACAGGGTAAGCCTTACCATATCAGCTCCATATCCTACGACTTCAAGGATCAATTCCTCAAACCGATTATCCTGCCCGACACCGTAAATACGCTGTTGCACAAGGGCGATATCTTCGACATCTCGGTATTGGAGGCGGAGCGTGAGCGCATTGCACTCTACCTGAAAGATAGAGGTTACTACAACTTCTCGGTAAATAATGTCGAGTATCTTGCCGACACGCTCAGTGGCGACAACAAGGTGGGCGTTAAGGTCATCATCAAGCAGAATTTGACAGGCTACAATGCACGAGGCGAGGCGATATACGACAATAATGTGGTCTATCGTCTGCGCAATATAGACATCATACCTCGCTACGAGGCTGCCGTTGCAAAGAGCGAAACAAACTACTTCGAGCGATTCGACTCAATCGAGTTTAGAGGTCTGAATATCCTATTCAGCGGCAAACAACCAACGGTGCGACCAAAGGTTTTGCGTGGGTCTATTCCGCTCTATCCGAACTACCTCTACAACTATTCGCAGGTAAGCCGTACCTACGCCAACCTGATGGCTATGGGTTACTTCAAGAGCGCACGCATAAACTTCGAAGAGGTAAGCGACGACCTGAAACAAAACCTCATAACATTGGTCGGTGTGGATGGCAAAGATAAAAATGCTCCGATAAACTACACCCGAGAGCGTTATCTCGATTGCAACATCTACTGCACCCCTGCCCTGCAACAGGGCATTAAAGCGGAGTTGGAGGCATCGACCACATCGAGTTTCTACGGTTTGACGGCTGTTGTCGGTTATCAAAACCGCAACATCTTCCGAGGTGCCGAGATGCTCGAAGTTACAGGCACGGCAGGATACGAGTATATGAAGGCTCCGAACTCGAAGAAGCGTCACGCAATGGAGTTTGGTGTGGCAGCCGCTCTTTCGTTCCCTCGCTTCTTGTTGGCGAACTATGCGTTGAGCAACAACATCCTCGTTCCGAAGACCAAGTTCGAGGTTTCGTACAACTATCAGGACCGCCCATACTACCAGCGTGGTCTGTCGAGTATCTCGTGGATATACTCGTGGCGCAACCGCACAAACTCATCGTTTGTGGTACGCCCGATAGGTATCAACTTGGTGGATGTGTCGTATATCGATCAGAAGTATTTCAACTCGTTGCAGAACCAATACCTAAAACACAGTTTCCAATCGCAGTTGATTGTGGCAATTTCGGGCTCGTATGTGCTGAACAAGCAGTACAAGTCGGCACCGAACAACCAGACCACCTTGCGAGCGAACTGTGAGTTGTCGGGCAACCTTTTGAACGGCTTAGTACATCTCTTCTCGAAGCCTGCCGAGGGAGAAAACTACTACAAGCTCCTCGGTATTCGCTATTCGCAGTATGCACGAGCCGACATCAACGCCAGCCACAAGATTATGTTTGGCAAGGTGACCGCCTTGGCAGCACGCCTCTATGCGGGTGTGGCATACGCCTATGGAAACTCCGAAGCGGTACCATTCGACCGACTCTTCTATGCAGGAGGTAGCAATAGTATGCGTGGTTGGGCACCTCGCACACTCGGACCGGGCTCGTCGCCTGCACCGACAAATGTGGTCTATCCTACGCAGTTGGGCGATATGAAGTTGGAGGCAAACCTCGAATTCCGCTTCCCTATTTGGGATATGTTCCACGGTGCAACATTCCTCGACTTGGGTAATATATGGTATATAGGTCGTGAGGGCGTAAGTTATCCCGATAGTTCGGTATTCCATTTCAACTCCTTCTACAAGCAGTTGGCATTCAATACGGGTATAGGTCTGCGACTCGATATCAAGTTTGCAATTTTGCGACTCGATTGGGGTATTCAGCTCCACAACCCTAACAACCCCGAGGGTCAGCGATGGATACACAACTTCAAGTGGCGCAACACCTCGCTCAACTTTGGCGTTGGCTATCCGTTCTAAAACAGCAAGTAAGGTATGACAAAACTCGAATATAAATATCTGCACAGCATAGATTCACCTGCCGATTTGCGACGCTTGTCGCTCGACGAACTCCCCCGCTACTGCGAGGAGGTGCGCCAATATATCATCGAGCAGTGTGCCGTAAATCCGGGTCACCTCGCCTCGTCGTTGGGTGCGGTGGAGATTGCTGTGGCTATACATTATATATATGATACGCCAACCGACAAACTCATCTGGGATGTTGGACATCAGGCGTATGCGCACAAGATTATCACAGGTCGTCGTGATGCCTTCTCGACAAATCGCAAGTTGGGCGGTATCAGCGGCTTCCCTCGTATGGCGGAGAGCGAGTACGACGCTTTTGGCGCAGGCCACTCGTCGGTATCAATCTCGGCAGCTCTCGGTATGGCGAAGGCGGCAAAGTTGAGTGGCGAAGATTTCAAAACCGTAGCGGTCATCGGTGACGGCTCGATTGCGGGAGGTCTGGCATTCGAGGGTTTGAACAATGCCGGCTCGGACAAGACCACCGACATCTTGGTCATCCTCAACGACAACAATATGTCGATTGACAAGTCGCAGGGCGCACTCAACCACTACCTGCTACGCCTCTCGACCTCGTCGAAGTACAACCGCTTCAAGCAGGGTTTGTGGGGTATGCTCTCTCGCACGCCACGGCTTCTGAACCTGTGCCGTAAGGTAGGCAATGGCATAAAGCACGGCTTATTGCAGAACAGTAACCTCTTCGAGAGCCTTGGTTTCCGCTACTTTGGCCGTGTGGATGGTCACGATGTAAAGTTGCTTGTACGCACCTTGCGAGCATTGAAGGGCATAAACTCGCCAAAGTTGCTCCACATAATCACCGAGAAGGGTCACGGCTATGCACCGACAAAGAACGACCTCTCGGTTTGGCACGCTCCGGGATGCTTCAACCCCGAGACAGGAGAGCGCATCGAAAAGGCTGCAAAGAGTACCCGTATGCAGGATGTTTTTGGTCAGACACTCCTCGATCTCGCCAAGCTCGACAAGAGAGTTGTGGGCGTAACACCGGCTATGCCGTCGGGATGTTCGATGAACATTATGATGGCGGAGATGCCCGAGCGTTGCTTCGATGTGGGCATTGCCGAGGGTCACGCAGTAACCTTCTCGGCTGGACTTGCAGCGGCAGGCAAGCGACCATTCTGCAACATCTACTCGACCTTTATGCAGCGAGCCTACGACAATATCATCCACGATGTGGCACTGCAAAACCTGCCTGTCATCTTCTGCCTCGACCGAGGTGGTTTGGTTGGCGAGGATGGTGCAACACACCACGGCGCATTCGATATTGCATACCTTGGTTGCATACCTAATATTACTATTGCCACCCCATCCGACGAGTGGGAGTTGCGAAATATGATGTTCGCCGCCTTGCAGAGCGATGCTCCGTTTGCTATTCGCTACCCTCGTGGCAGTGGTCGTGGTACCGCTTGGAAGGATATGCCTTTCGAGGCTATCGAGGTGGGTAAGGCACGGGAGGTACGCCAAGGTGAGGATGTTGCAGTATTCGCCTTTGGCACACTTCTTCCCGATGCCGAGAAGGCTGCCGAGAAGGCTTCGTTGATTGGTGTCAGCACTGCGGTTTATGATATGCGCTTTGCAAAACCGCTCGATGAGGAGTTGGTTGTCGAGGTGGGTCGCAAGTTCAAGCGCATCGTTACCATCGAGGATGGAGTGATTCGTGGCGGTGCGGGCGAAGCGGTGGTTAAACTGCTGAACGACAACCAGATCACTACACCTGTTACCACACTCGGCATAGACGATAAGTTTGTCGAGCACGGAACAGTTGCCGAGTTGCGCCACCTATGCGGTTACGGAATTGACGATATACTCCACGCAATAGTTGAGTAACAGAAAAGCCAAGCGAAGTCGCTTGGCTTTTAGTTTGGTCATTACCTATATTATAGATGTGGCGTATGTGAGGATTTTGAGAACGAGCGTAACGCAGAAATCACCTTGTTAGGCAACTCTACTCCAACACCTCGGCAACAACAAAAGTGCTACCTCCAATGAAGAGCATATCCTCGTCGGTGAGTTGCTGTTGCGCCAATGCCAACGCCTCGGCAACGGTCGGTGCAAGTTCGAAATCGAGCGAAAGCGAGGTTGCTACCTCTGCCACCTTTTCGAGCGATGCGGCACGACGAATTGAGGCTTGCGTGAAGATGTAGTGAGCATCCGCAGGCATCTGCGCCAGCATCTTAGAGAAATCTTTATCCTCGCAGAAACCCATAACGCAGAGCAGACGACCGCCATTTGTGCGAGCCTTCAACTGCTTGGCAACCTCCGAGATACCGTGCTCGTTATGTGCCGTGTCGCACACCACAAGAGGCTTCTCGGACAACACCTGCCAACGACCTCGGAACGATGTAAGTTGCGACACACTGCGCACACCCTCGACAAATGCTCGACGAGAGACCGAGAGCGGAGTCGATTCGTGCAGAGTATCGAGTACGGTAGCCACCGTAACGAGATTTTGACGCTGATATTCGCCCAAGAGGTCAAGGCGAAGTTGATATGGATAGCCGTCACGCATACGGGTCATCGTTACAACCTGCTTGCCACCCTCGAAGCCGCACTCGCCAAGCGAGAACGCCTCGGGAGCGTAGGTGATTTCGGAGCGCAAGTCGCTGGCAATCTCCTCCAACACAAGGTTGTAGTTCGAGTTCTTCTCGCCCACTACCACAGGGGTGCATTTCTTGATAATACCACCCTTCTCTCGTGCAATCTTCGGCAGCGAGTTGCCGAGATACTCGGTGTGCTCCAAGCCGATATTGGTGATTACCGAGACAAGCGGTTGAACGATATTTGTAGCGTCGAGGCGACCTCCAAGTCCCGTTTCGATAACGGCAACCTCGACATCGCTCTGTGCAAAGTAGTCGAAAGCCATTGCTGTGGTCATCTCGAAGAAGGAGAGTTGCAGACGCTCCATATCGGTCTTGTAGCGGTCGACAAAATTGACCACCTTCTGCTTGGAAATCATCTCGCCATTCACTCGGATGCGCTCACGGAAGTCGGTCAAGTGGGGCGAGGTAAACAAGCCCACCTGATAGCCCGCCTGTTGCAACACCGCCGCCAACATATTCGACACCGAGCCTTTGCCGTTGGTGCCGGCAATATGAATTACGAAGTAGTTGCGTTGCGGGTTGCCAATCGAGCGGCAAAACTCCGCAATACGCTCCAAACCAGGTTTGTAGGCGTCGCCTCCGACCTGTTGGAACGAAGGCATCGACGAAAAGAGATAGTCTAATGTTTCGGTATAATTCATAAATTTCAAATTGATAATTGACAATTGATAATTGACAATTATAGGAATAATCCTAATTTAGATAAAATCGTTTCTTTGCGCAGTAGGCGATAAAATAGAGCAAGCACAACATCGCAATATAGAGCGACAAGCGACCGATATAGTCGCCATACTTGGCATAGACGGTCTGTTTGTCGTTGAGACGGATATCCGCAGTCAGCACACCTCGGTTATCCCACTCCATACGCTCGATATCCTCGCCCTGCATAGTGATAAAGCCCGACACGCCCGTGTTGGCACTACGAGCCACATCTCGGCGCAACTCGATAGCACGCAGACGGCAGAACTTGAAGAGGTAGCGATGACCCAGAGTGTTGCCCCACCAGCCATCGTTCGACACCACGAACAGAGCCTCGGCGCCATTGCGCACAAACTCCGCCATATGGTTGCCATACAGACCTTCGTAGCAGATTGCCGGTGCAACCTTCTTGCCATTATGCTCGAACGGAACTATGCTCTTGCCAATGCCGAGTTGTCCGAAAGTGCCACCCAAATCTACGGCAAACTTATCGCCTGCCTTGCGCAACCACGCAGGGATGGTCTCGACACCGACCACGAGTTTGCCCTTGTGATGCAGTTGCACCTTCGAGGTAGTATCAATTCCGAGCGAGGAGTTGAAGACATCCATATAGTACATTCCTCGCTTGCGAGCCGTTTCGGAGCCCTTCACTTTGCCGTAAAGGCGCATTGTTTCGCCACCCGACACCACCATTGTCGATGGTTTCTCCTCGTGCAGATACTCCGAAATGCGATTTACGATTGGCGAGTACTCCATCTGGCGCTCGTTTATCATCTCCGCCAACGCAGTCTCGGGCATCAGCACAAACTCCGCCGAGTCGGGAGCCTCGGCAAGCAACTCCATAAGGTTATCCTGCTGCTTCTCCGCCGTCATATCGAACTTCTCGTAACAAGGGATATTCGGCTGTGTAACCGATACGGTCATCTTATCGAGCGAACGATAGAGTTCGCCCTCGGCATCGTATTTATAGAAGAGCAAAATCGAGATTCCGAGCGGAACGGTCAATGCCAAAGTGGCAGTTATCCACGCCTTTTTGCGCATTGTCAGGCACGCCTCAAAGGCGAGAATGTTGGTAAGCAACACCCACAACGAGCCACCAAAAACTCCCGTATATTCGTACCACTGCACTGCCCACGGATCGTCGGCAAATCCATTGCCCAATACCAACCACGGGAACGACAACGCAGGGGCTTGGGTGTAGAGGTATTCACCTGCTATCCAAGCGGTTACAAACACCACATACGCCAACGCCTTGGGGGCGTGCTTCGACACTATGTGGTAGAACATAAATGCCAACAAACTCCACCACGAGGAGCAGATTGTGGCGACAATAGGACCTGCGGGGGTCGCATTCCATACCCACCATATCGTAGCCGCATTCCACACCACAAAGGTGAGTGTAGCCCAACCCAACATCGAGAGGGTTTCACGCCTGGATGCGCCATATTGCGCACTGATAAGCAGCAGCGGAAGCAGTCCAACAAAGAGAGTGATGCAACTTGCACCCTCCCACGGAATGGATAGAAGTATGGCTGAGGCGAGCGAAAGTACCGCCTTGGTCTTGAACGAAAATTGTCGTTTGAATTGTATCATAATGCAAATATAACAATAAAACGGAAAACGGAGAGCGGAAAACGGAAAACTTTTATCCTCTTTCAAGATAATTTCATTATCTTTGCCGAACTTATTGCGAAATAGTTTAATGCTATGGAATACTTATACCTCTTAATTTGCTTGGCTGTGATTGTTTTCAGCGCAGATGCTCTTGTGGCGGGTGCGGTAACCATCGCCAAGCGTTTCAAAATCTCGGACTTTGTTATCGGTGCCGTAATCGTGGGTGTGGGCACCTCGTTTCCCGAGCTTGTGGTAAGTTCAATCGGAGCAATCGAGGGCAACTCGGATATCGCAATCGGCAATGTCGTAGGCTCGAACATCTTCAACATCTTGGGCATTCTCGGCTTGACCGCCCTGATTATGCCTGTGGCCGTATCGAAGGAGAATAAGCGTTTCGACCTCCCATTCTGCATCGGCTTGTCGTTGCTGACACTTCTGCTCGTATTCAACTTCTTCACAGGCGGCGAGGCGGGCATCAGCCGCATTGACGGTTTGGTGCTGTTGGCAATCTTCGGCTTCTTTATGTGGTCGTCGCTCCGTAGCAACAAGAAGAAGGAGGTTGTAGTCGAGATGGTTGTCACCAACAAGCAACTCTCGATAGGTGTCGGCAAGGTATTCTTGGGTTTGGGTGCATTGATTGTTGCAAGCCGCTTCTTCCTCGACAACGCCATCCTTATCGCCAAGGCGTGGGGCGTGAACGAGGCATTTATCGCTATCACTCTCGTAGCTTGCGGAACATCGTTGCCCGAGTTGGCAGCATCGCTCGTAGCGGCAGCCAAGAAGAACACGCAGTTGGCACTCGGCAATGTTATCGGCTCGAACATCTTCAACCTCTCGTTGATTCTCGGTACAGCGTCGCAGATTACACCGCTAACCTCGTCTGGCATCACTTTTATCGACTATGCGGTGGTGATTTTCGCCGCCATTATACCGTTGGTGCTCGGCATCAAGGGCAAACTCAACCGCTGGGCAGGAGCATTTTTGTTCCTCTGCTTTGTGGCATACAACGCCTACCTTATCTACTCGCAGATAAATTAGGGGCGTTAGAGGCGTTAGAGAAAATTTTTAATTCATAATTTTTAATTTTTAATTTAGCTTTCAGCTATGGAATTTGTATTTGAAGGAATTGTATTTGCAATTTTGCCCGAGCAGAGCGGAACATCGGCTCGTGGCGAGTGGCACAATCAGAATGTGGTATTCGAGATGAAGACCAATTCGCAGTACCCACGCAAGGTGAGCGTTAAGTTCTTCAACAAGCGTGACGAGGTGGCTCGTTTGGTTGTTGGAGCAAGCTACAATGTAACTTTCGATGTTGAGTCGAGAGAGTATCAGGGTCGCTGGTATACCGATGTTGTTGGTCGCAAGATCGAGCCAAAGGAGGCTGCACAGGTGGCACAGGCACAGTACAGCGAGCCACTTCCAACTGCTACCCCAACCCCTGCTCCAATGGCGGCTCCAATGGCGGCTCCAATGCCTACCGAGGAACCTTCGATGCCTGCACAGAGCGCAGCAGTAGTTGATGACCTCCCATTCTAAAAGAGAATCAGCAATTAACCTATAACCAACAAAAGAGATGAAAACATTAAGACGATTATCAATCTTCTTGGTACTTCTGCTTTCGGTCGTAGCCGTATATGCAGAGGGTATCAGCAACGCCAAGGAGTTGGCAGCATTCGCAAAGGCCATCAACAAGGGCGAGGATATCTCGAAGTGGCGCAACGAGAAGGGTCACATCTACCTCGATAGCGATATCGATATGGCAAAGATGAAGAAGTGGACTCCAATCAAGGAGTTCAAGGGCACCTTCGACGGCAATGGTCACGCACTCCTCAACTGGAAGACCAAGCAGGGCTTGTTCGAGCTCGTGGCAGAGAACTCGGTAGTGCAAAACCTCCGCATCGACTCGTCGTGTTCGATGATAGTATCGACCAAGGTCGAGCAGGTGATTGCAGGTTTTATCGCAGCCGTAAATAAGGGTATCATCCAGAATTGCGAGAATGGCGGTAGCATCAAGTATAAGGGCATCTACACCGAGAAGCACATCTACATTGGTGGCTTGGTTGGTCAGAATGGTTACCTCATCACCGACTCTTGCAACAAAGGTGTCATCAACGCCGAGTCATATATCGCCTCGGCAAACAAGGCTTTGAGCGTTTGTATCGGTGGTATCGCAGGCTCTACCATTCCAAAGGGTAGCCGCATTATCACAATCAACCGCTGCGAGAACGAGGGCCCAATCGTATTTACAGGAGATGTTCCACGCCTCTATGTAGCGGGTATTGTCGGCTACTCGGGTCGTGCGGGTGTTCGATACTGCGTAAATAAGGGTAACATCTCGTCAAATGACGAGGTTGGCAACCCTGAGGTTAAAGCGAGCTACAACAACGTAGCCGGTGTAGTAGCGCAGACCAGCCAGCATGTTCAGTGTTGCGACAACTTCGGTAAGATTACTATGTCGGGTACCCACTCGTCGTATGCAGGTGGTATCTGCGCAACCTTGAATCGAGCAAGCAACATCGTAGGTTGTTCGAACTACGGCGAGATCATCTCTACTGCATCTGTTGCTTCGAACTACGGAGGTATCCTCGGTGCTTCGGGCGATGGCGCACTCCTCTGCAACTGCTACAACTACGGCAAGATTGCCTTCAAAGGCACTATTTGCAAGAAGGATTCGCAGATGGGTGGTATTGCAGGTTATATATTCAGCAAGAAGAACACCAAGTATGGTTCTCGTATGCTCCGCTGCAACAACTTCGGCGAGATTTCAAGCAATATCGAGAGTAAGAAGCTCAATGCGGGTGGTGTTGTAGGTCGTATTCGTGGCTCGGAGATTGCTCCTGTCCGCTTGACCGACTGCGCAAACCAGGGTACTCTCTCGACAGAGGGTTGCCGCAGTGGCGAGATCACCTCACGCCACAGCTACACAACAATCGAGGGTGAGTACTTCCACAACAATATGGCGAAGCCTGTCGATGCTCCTAAGGGCGACAAGACGCTCTTTGGTTATGTAAAATCGACCACAGGAACACCTGTTGCAGGAGCAGTCGTTTCGGATGGCGAGTTCTGCGTGCAGACCAACGAGGAGGGTTACTACGAGATTAAGTCGAACCTCTCGACTGCTCGTTTTGTGACCATCTCGACACCTGCCGACTACAAGTTCTCGTTCCGCAAGAGCGTTCCGCAGAACTTCCTTCGCATACCTCGTCACGCCAAGGCAGTAGAGGCAAACTTCGTGCTCGAAAAGCGTGAGAAGTCGACCGAGAAATATACGGTTGTAATGATTGGTGACCCACAGATTAAGGGTTACAAGGTGGATAGTGCTGCCTACAAGCTCCGCAACTCTGTTTATCCCGATATCGTTGCACTCAAAGAGAAGAAGGCTGAGAGCGAGGGCGAGTTCTTCGCTATCAACCTCGGCGACTTGGTATTCAACGATATGGCTAAGTTGTATGACTATGTAGATGTTATCTCGGATAGCAATGTGCCTATGTTCCACGCTATCGGTAACCACGACCACGATCAGACAACATTCCGTGAGACAAAGCTCGGTTTGATGCACTTCGAGGAGTACCTCACACCATCGTACTACTCGTTCAATGTGGGCAAGATTCACTATGTTATCGTGAATGACATCTCGTTCTCTCGCAAGCTCCACAAGGAGAAGTATCGCCTTGGTTTGGAGTATTGGCACTACAAGTGGTTGGAGCGTGATTTGAAGTTCGTTCCAAAGGACCACACCATCGTAATCTGCGGTCACGCTCAGCTCTTCCGCAACTTCAAGAAGGCTAATGCCGACAGCAAGAAGAACCTTTCGTATGCACGCTACTCGAAGCTTCTCTCGCAGTATGCACGAGTATATTCGTGGTCGGGCCACTACCACTACAACTTCGGATACGACTATTCGAACTCGACTACCGAGGCACACGAGCCGTTGAAGAATATCACCAGCATCTGCGTAGCTCGTGCTACCGGAGGCTTGCACTGCAACCGTGACCTCTACAACGACGGAACACCTAACGGCTATATGGTTATGGAGGTCGATGGCGATAATGTAGAGTGGTACTACAAGGCGATTGGTCACGAGCGTGACTACCAGATGCATGTCTATGCTCCTCACCGCACAGGTGGAGAGTTGGTAAAGGTGAATATCTGGAACTGGTCGAAGAACTATTGGAGCACTCCTGAGTGGTGGGAGAATGGCGTTAAGGTTGGCAATATGACCCACAAGTTCGAGAAGGATATCTCATATTTGGAGGATCACAAGGAGAAGGGTCCACATCCGTACAGCCCTAAGAATAGCAAGTACGACACTGCGAAGCCTTACACCGCACACGGTATGTTCCACATCAAGCCAAGTGAGGGCGTTCGCTCGGGTGAGGTGCGTGTAACCGACAACTTCGGCAAGACCTACATCCAGAAGGTTGAGTGGTAGGCTCGAAGTGGAGAGTTGAAAGTGGAGAGTTGAGAGATTCAATTCTCCACTTTTTTTTGTATATTTGCACACAAAACCAACTGAACCGATGAAGAAAACGATTTTTATTACCCTTTTTGCTGCGTTGGCGGCGGTTATGCCAAATGTAGCCAAGGGACAAATATACGCCAAGCTGAATGCATTGTACGCCGTTGTGGGTGTTATCAACCCTCAGCTCGAATTTGTGGTAGGTCCCCACTCGTCGGTGTCGATTGACCCGATGTTCTCGCCCCACAAGACTATCCGCTGGGGCGACCGCACCGATATTCACGCCCGCTGCGGAATATTCCAAACCGAGTATCGCTTCTATATAAATAGAGAGGTGCGAGGCTTCTATGTGAGTGCCAATGCCGGAATGCACGCTTTCGACCTCACTCGCCCATTCTTCTTCCACGGCGACAAGATAATCAGCTTCGAGCCGGGCTTTGGCCGAGGTTGGGGTATGATGGTAGGCTTGGGTATCGGCTACTCGCACACCTTCAAGGAGCGATGGGTGGTGGATGCCTTCTTCGCCTTCAACCGTATGTGGAGTCGCTACAACGACTACCTCGCAAATGGCGAGATAAACCTCTTCCCTGCACATCAGCACGAGACAAAGTACCCCGACCCTTATAACGGCTCGGCAGAGTGGTTGCCATCGAAGATTGGAGTCTCGATAGGCTACAAGATTTTCGACCCATCGCTGAAACGCAAAACCGCCAAGCAACGACGCATCGAAAAGATGTTGTCCGAGTAAGAAAAAACTGCTGTCGTGTCGGACAGCAGTTTTCTTTTGCTATTAGCTATTAGCCATTGGCCATTAGCTAAAAAAAGTATGATGACCGAGAGTCATCATACTTTTCTATAAAATTAATAATAAGAGGGTATTTCAAGGCTTGCGAAGTTTTGCAAAGCGGAGCATACTTTGGCGTATGTGAGCATTTGCAAAACGAGCGTAACGCCGAAATTCGCCTTTTTGCGCTCTACTGCGCTCTACTATGCTACATAGTAGTGCGATGCCAGCTCGGTAAACGAAGCAACCTGCTCATCAATCCAAGCCTGGTCACGACCGAGCTCCTCTGCCAAAATCTGAGCTACACGAGGAGCAGCCTTCTGTGCCTCACGAGCATCGACAAAGAGCAAGCGAACACGACGAGCCAAGACATCATCTACGGTGAGAGCCATCTCGTGACGAATTGCCCAAAGTACCTCAGCTACGGTGTAGTCGTACTTTTCTGATAGTTTCTCGCCGAGAGCCGGGTTCTCCTTAATCATATTGAGGATTGCAGGCTCGTCAGCACCATAAACATACATATGGTCTGCCAAGTTTGGATTTGGACGCCAGCCGTGAACCTTCAACTTGCGGGTTACGCACTTGCGCTTCTCGACCTTGCCCAACTTGATAGCCTTATCTACGGTATCCTCCGCCATCTTACGGTACGAAGTCCACTTACCGCCTGTGATAGTGATGAGATCGTTGTCCGAAACTACAACCTTGTGCGAACGAGATACCTCCTTCGACTTCTTGCCCTCCTTCTTAGGCGCTGCGAGTGGTCGCTGACCTGCGAATACCGAAACGATGTCGGCACGAGTTGGTGCAGGATTCATATAGAGGCCTGCTGTATCGAGAATAAACTGAATCTCCTCGTCAAGTGGGCGTGGCTCGCTCTCGGCAGTAGGGCGCTGGATGTCGGTAGTACCAACAACCACCTTGTCGTGCCAAGGCACTGCGAACAATACACGACCATCCGAAGTCTTCGGAACCATAATAGCGTAGTCGCTCTGCAAGAACTTCATATCGAGAACGATGTGAACACCCTGCGAAGGAACAACCATCTTAGCCTCACCCGGCTTATCCATCTGCAACACCTCATCTACGAAGCAACCTGCTGCGTTGATAACGGCCTTAGCCTTTACGGTGTACTCCTTGCCTGTGAGCAAATCTTTTGCTACAACACCTGCAACCTTACCCTTCTCGTCGTGCAAAACGGTAACAACCTCGGTGCGGTTAGCAACAACACCACCCTGCTCTACGCAGGTCTGTGCCAAGTTGCAAGCCATACGAGCGTCGTCGAACTGACCGTCGTGATAAACTACACCACCCTTCAAGCCCTCGGCAACCGAAGTTGGGAGGTATTGGCGAAGAGTCTTTGCTGTGATAAAGCGAGAGCGACCATAGCCAAAACCGAACGAGAGGATGTCGTAGAATGTCAAACCGCAGAAATAGAGGAAGTTCTCCCAATGGCT
Organism: Alistipes sp.; assembly: GCA_017502025.1. Classification (GTDB taxonomy): domain Bacteria; phylum Bacteroidota; class Bacteroidia; order Bacteroidales; family Rikenellaceae; genus Alistipes. Next base: position 17,604 of record JAFVVS010000126.1, read on the forward strand.
GTAATTCGAGATTACGAACGCCTGGTCCTTAACGAGGTGTGGAGCATTCTGCTTCATCAAACCTCGCTCGTGAAGAGCCTCACGAACCAAATCAACCTCCAACTTTTGGAGATAGCGCACGCCACCGTGAACGAGCTTTGTCGAACGGCTCGAAGTACACTTTGCGAAGTCCTCACGCTCGAAGAGCGCAACACTGTAACCACGAGATGCGGCATCAACTGCGCAACCAAGACCGGTTGCACCGCCACCTACAACCACGAAATCCCACACCTTATCGGTGTTTTCGAGCTGTTTGAGTAAGTTTTCTCTTTGCATTTTTGTGTTTTTATTTAGTTTTGATTTAGAATTCGCTCACTTTATCGCACAAAAGTAGTTACTTTTGACAAGAAAAGCAAAGAAAAAGAAATAAAAAACAACAAAAAAGGATAAAAAAAGACACCCAACCGTTGTGGTTGGGTATCTTCGTCTATTCCAAGAATCTGTATAACAAGAGCTATTTTAGTCGTCTAAACCGAGGAACTTGCCGTTCAACGAAAACTTCATATCGAGATCGTTGGTCAATTCCACCTCGTAGCCATATCGCTTACGCTCGATTTTCTCTACGCCCATCGAAGGGTAATGCGCTGTGATATAGCCCTGTATCTCGGCAGGAACAACGCCCGCAGGCATCTTTCCGTTGTGATTTTTCACACTCTCCCACTTGCCCGAGCCGTCGAACTCAATTTTAGTTCCGTCGTCGAGATATACGGTGTAGTCGTTATCGGTAACATCTCTGTCGTGCAGTGCCGACAAAACTTTGTTTTGCGGATAGTGCGCCTTCAAAAAACTCTGTGCCGCCTGAGGCAACTTCTGTGCGGTAATGGCAACATCCTCGGCCATTGTCGGGGTAACCGCAAGCGTAGCAATAGCCAACGCTGAAAGTAAAATCTTTTTCATAATTGTACGGTTTTAATCTGTTGTCATACAAACATACGAAAAAGTATTCGATTTTATTGTATGACAGGGCGAGAAAATGCAATATGTATGCCTATTTTTTGCTCGAACAAAAAAATGTTTTGGCGTAAGATTTGGAGAAATGAAAATTTCTACTTAATTTTGATAAACGAAAAACACTATTAACAAGAATTGACTATGGCACAACAAGAGAAAACCCGTTACACCGACGCCGAATTGGCGGAGTTCAAAGAGTTGATTTTGAAGAAACTCGAACAGGCTCGTCACGACTACGAGGATTTGCGTTCCAGCATCAGTAGAGTAACCGGCAACGACACCGAGGACACTTCGCCTACCTTCAAGGTACTCGAAGAGGGTGCAACAACCCTCTCGAAGGAGGAGTGTGAGCGTTTGGCTGCCCACCAGTCGAAGTTTATCCGCAACCTCGAACTCGCACTTGTACGCATCGAGCACAAGACTTACGGTATCTGCAAGACCACCGGCAAGTTGATTCCTCGTGAGCGTTTGTTGCGTGTTCCTCACGCTACCGAGACTATCGAAGCGAAGGAGGCAAGAAAGTAAGTTGTAGCCATACCACATATACGGACAGGTTGCAACTTGCAGCCTGTTTTTTTATTAAGCCAAACTATGATAAAAGCCAGAAATATATTCACTCTTGCGCTCGTTGCTGCGATATTTATGGCGTGCGAACCTGCCGGAAAAAAGTATATAAACAAGCACTACCTCTGCGACTTCGAGGGGGCATATTGGGCTGCGTTGGTTGATAGCGACCCGAACGGAAGCGCTCTTTTGAATGGCTCTATCGCCACCTCGTGGTGCGACGAGAAGAGTGGTCTTTCAGGCAATGTTTCGCAGCCACTCAAGGAGTATTTGTATTGGGAGGGCGTTGCCGTGTCGAATCATTGCAGCACCGACCACGAAAACAACGGCAAGCCTACCGACCAGCTCTACGCCTATGCCGACAACGCCTATTCGGGCAATAATTTTATCATCTGCAACGCCTTTATGAATAGCCCATTTCTCACCTTCGAGAGCAAGCGCAGTTTTATCGGCAGTATGCAGATTGCCCTTACGACCTACTCCTACAACGCCACAATGTATGGCAACCACCTCACACCGCCACTCGGCAAGGATGAGTCCATTTGGGTAGAAGCGGTAGGCTACACCATCAAGGATGGCGAAGAGCGAGAGGAGGCAACCGCCAAGTTCTACCTATATGAGAATGGAAAACCCGCCTTCACGGGGTGGAAAAAGCTATATTTGGTTTCGATGTGTCAGATCGACAAGATTGTCTTCAATATCAAGTGGAACGGCGAGGGTTATCTCCCCTATCCTGCATACTTTGCAATCGACGATATCGATGTGGTACAAAAGGAGTATATCGAATAGCAAAAACGGAAAACGGAAAACGGAAAACGGAGAACTGAGAACTGAAAACTAAGAGCGCACCCCATAGAGCGACCAACGGGAGCGCCCCCATAAAGGGCGGAACGCCCGCCCCTATAAAGCAGTCGTAGACTGCGCCCCCAGAAATGTTGCGCCTTGACCACGCTCGGAGTTCGGAAAACAAAACCTTTCAGCGCACTCCTAACGACTCTAACGACTCTAACGACTCTAAAAAAGCTTTTCCCCGAAGTTTAACAACAAAAGAGAGGTATTATCACGCTATCTTCCCCAACTATCTCGGTCGAGGGTGCGGTAATTTATGGCTTCGGCAATGTGTGCGACCTCGATATTCTCTGCGCCTGCAAGGTCTGCAATGGTACGGGCAACTTTGATGATGCGGTCGTAGGCACGAGCCGAGAGATTTAGGCGTTGCATCGCCATTTCGAGCAGTGAGCGCACCTCGCCACTCAACGGGCAGAACTTGCGCAACATAGCGGAGTTCATCATCGCATTGGAGTGGATACCTGTGCCCGCAAATCGTCGCAACTGCACCTCTCGTGCAGCAATAACTCGTTTGCGAATCTCGGCACTCGACTCCTCCTTCTGCTCGCCATTTATCTCCGACAACGGCACAGGAACAACCTCGATATGCATATCTATACGATCGAGCAGTGGTCCCGAGATACGAGAGAAGTAGCGATTTATCGCAAATGGCTGGCACGAGCACTCCTTGGTCGGATGATTATAATATCCGCACGGACAAGGATTCATTGCGCCAATCAGCGTGAAGTTCGACGGGTATTCGACGCTATATTTTGCTCGTGAAATGGTTATCATTCTATCCTCCAACGGTTGGCGCAACACCTCCAAGACATTGCGACCAAACTCAGGCAACTCATCGAGGAATAGCACTCCGTTGTGCGCCAAGCTGACCTCGCCAGGTTGTGGCGACTGACCACCACCGATAAGAGCCACCTGCGAAGTGAGGTGGTGTGGCGCTCGGAATGGGCGTTTGCGCATAAGACCTACCGTTTCGCCCAACTTACCCGCCACAGAGTGAATCTTTGTCGCCTCGACAGCCTCCTCCAACGACATCGGTGGCATAATCGTAGGCATACGGCGAGCCAGCATTGTCTTACCCGAGCCTGGTGCGCCAATCATCAGCACATTGTGTCCGCCTGCGGCTGCAATCTCCAAGGCTCGCTTCACATCACGCTGACCCTTCACATCGGCAAAGTCCTCGGCATAGAGGTTCTGCTCCTCCTCGGCGGTCGCCACCTTGCCTACGGCAGGGGCGATATCCAACTCGTTATTCAGATAGGCAATAACCTCTTTCAGACTATTTACGGGGATGACCTCCACGCCCTCGACCACTGCCGCTTCGTGAGCACTTGCCGACGATACGACAATGCGTATCAAGCCACTCTCCTTTGCCATAACAGCCAGCGGAAGAATTCCTCGCACGGGTTTTACCGCTCCGTCGAGCGACAACTCGCCCACGAACATCGTATCTGCCAAGCGTGTATCCAAAACCTGTTGCGTAGCTGCCAAAATACCCACTGCAATAGGTAAATCGAAGCCCGAGCCCTCCTTGCGAAGGTCGGCAGGAGCGAGATTTACAACCACCTTCTTGGCGGTCATACGGCGTTGCGAGTTCTCGAAGGCGGAGCGAATACGCTGCTCACTCTCCTTCACGGCATTATCGGGCAAACCTACAAGGAAAAGACCGATACCTCCCCCTGCAATATTCACCTCGACATCAACCTTTACGGCCTTGATGCCTACGATAGTACCCGCATAACACTTTACAAACATCGCTCTCCTATATTTAGATTAGAATGGTGCAAACTCTGTACTTGTGGCACTCTGCAATACCGAAGCAGAAGAGGTCGGCTCATAAGGCTTGCCTTCCACATCCTCCAACTCCTCGAACGGTGCCATCGCATACTCAGGGCGTGCCGTATTTATCTGATCCCAATTGGTGAACTTAGCCTGCTCCTTGATAAAGCGCAACTTAACATCATCGACCGCTCCGTTACGGTGCTTGGCAATGATAAACTCTGCCAAACCCTCAACAGGCTCCTCGCCCGGACCTGCGGTAAAGCCGTAGTACTCAGGGCGGTGGATAAATGCTACAAGGTCGGCATCCTGCTCGATAGCTCCCGACTCACGAAGGTCGCTCAACTGTGGTCGCTTCGAGCCACCACGAGATTCGGTAGCACGGCTCAACTGCGAAAGCGCAATGATAGGCACATTCAACTCCTTGGCAATACCCTTCAACGAGCGAGAGATAAATGCCACCTCCTGCTCACGATTGCCCTTGTCGCCGTGTCCCGCTGCGGTCATAAGCTGCAAGTAGTCGACCATAATGATTTTGATGCCGTTGTTCGCCTTCAAACGACGTACCTTCGAGCGAAACTCAAAGATTGACAACGCCGGAGTATCGTCGATAAAGAGCGGAGCCATACCCAACGCCTTGGTGTTGGTTTCGAGAGTCTTCCACTCCGAAGGGGTGAGCTTACCGCTACGGATGGTCTGACCGCTGATACCTGTCTCGGCGCAAACCAAACGAGTCATCAGCTGAACAGAGGACATCTCCAACGAGAAGAATGCCACCGGAGCATCGTAGTCGACCGCCATATTTCGAGCCATTGTAAGGGTAAATGCAGTCTTACCCATTGCAGGACGAGCAGCGATGATGATAAGGTCAGACGGCTGCCAACCGAGTGTGATATTGTCCAAGTCGGTAAAGCCTGTGCAGACACCGCTGTAACGAGAGTCGTTCTCGGCAGCCTTCTCGATTTGGCGAATTGTAGCACGAAGGATATCGCTTGCGGTCTGTACCGAACGCTTCACATAACCCTCGGTAATCTTCAACACCTCGCCCTCGGCATAGCCGATAAGGTCATTTACATCGATTGTGCTATCGTAGGATTGACGCTGAATCTCGGTCGAAGCACGAATCAACTCACGCTGGATATGCTTCTGAGTGATAATTCGGGAGTGGAACTCGATATTTGCAGCAGTTCCGACACGCTGAGTGAGCTGTGCAAGGTAGTTTGCACCACCCACCTTCTTCAACTCTCGCTTCGATTTGAGCTGGTTGGTTACGGTGAAGAGGTCGATTGGCTGTTGTGCCATTGCCAACTCATTCATCACACGATAGATCAGTCGATGCTCCTCCTTGTAGAACGAAGCCTCGGTGAGATACTCCTGCACCTCGGTAATCTTATCCGCTTCGAGCATCAACGCTCCGAGCACCGCCTCTTCGAGCTCTACCGCCTGTGGTGGTATGGTTGCCAACGCCTCGGGTGCCAACTCCGCAAATGCACTGCTATTCTTGCTATTCTGAAAATCCTTTGCCATTAGGAATATGCTTTTTATTCTTTTTTTTCGATCGATTATCTCACAAAAGTAGCCTTTTTCTGCCACTCCGCCAATACACACGAGTGCGTGCGTGTTGAAAACTCTGTTTATAACATCCGTGGCGAGAACAAAAACCGCCCTCTACGCCACTCTGCGCTATTTATATCTTTTTGATAACTCCTATCGCTCGTCTATTATTCGACGAGATACCGATAGCGATGCAACACTTATTAGAACATCGCCCTCGCACGCCTTCACAATAGCCGAAGCGCACGATGCCATTGTTGCTCCCGTGGTTAGCACATCGTCGAGGAGAAGGATATGTTTTCCACGCAACCTCTCGGCTCGGCGAACATCGAAAATCTCCTCCACATTATCCCACCTCTCGCTACGGCTCTTCGAGGTTTGGCTATCGTTGTAGTGGCAACGACGCACCGAACGAAAATCGCACTCCACGCCCATCTTACGCCCCACACCCAGAGCCAACTGCTCCGATTGATTGTAGCCTCTTCGCAGGCGACGACGATAGTGCAGAGGAATGGGAACAATCAGGTCTATATCGTCGAAATTGCCACCATCGAGCAACTCCTCGCCAAGCCATTCGCCCATCTTTTGGGCAAAAAACCAGCGACCATGATATTTGAAGTTGTGAATAATGCGTTGCCACTCCGTGCCACCCACAAACCAAAACATCGCAGCAGCCGATTCGACCGGCAAGACATTCTCGAAGAGAAGCTTTATGGGGTTATCCTTGCGCTTTGCAAAGTTTGTCAGGGGCATATTATAGCGACACGCCAAGCATACGCACCCCTCGTTTTCGAGCAACACCCTGCCACACGCCAGGCAGGTGCGTGGCAGAAAAAGCGATGCCACATCTCGCAACACAACCGCTATATCATAAAATATCGACATCGCAGATAATCGCTATATTTCGGTAGGTCTTATCCTCTCGCAACCTCGCTATCTCCTCACGCAAAATTGCCCTTGCACGAGAGAACGACGCTTCAACCTCGATCTTCAACATCAGCTCCACACGGTACTCACCTCGCACCCTGTCGATAAGCGGTGCAACAGGGCCCAACACCCTACCGCCAAAGCGATTGCGCAGTTGCTCACCGAGTTGCAACGACGACTTCACAAGGTTCTCTTTGTCGTTGCTGCGCATCAGAATCTTCACTATTCGCACAAATGGCGGATAGCGGAACTGCTTTCGCTCGGCGAGTAACTTCGAGGCCACTTGCTCGTAGTCGCCCACCATCGCATAGACCGAGTGTTGTGGCTCGGCAGTCTGGATAATCACCTCGCCACGCTTGTTGCGACGACCTGCACGACCTGCCACCTGCATAATAAGTTGCCAAGCACGCTCCTCTGCCCTGAAATCGGGCGATGCGAGCAGATTGTCGCCATTGAGTATGCCGATAAGTGTCACACCCGCAAAGTCCAAGCCCTTCGACACAATTTGGGTGCCGACCAATATATCCGCCTCGTGGCGAGCAAAGGCGCCGATGATGCGGTTGTAGGCTGTGCCCGAGGTGGCAGTATCGCCATCCAAGCGCAACACTCTCGCCTCGGGGAAGAGTTCCGAGATTGCCTCCTCAACTCGCTCCGTGCCGAAGCCCATAGGTTTCAATTCGGAGGTCTTGCAGTTCGGGCAAAATCGCTGTATAGGCTCGTTGTAACCGCAGTAGTGGCAGACCATTCTGCCCCTCTGCTGATGTGCCGAGAGGGTCACATTGCAGTGCGGACATCGTGCCGAAAAACCGCACGACGGACACTCCATATAGGGCGAATATCCTCGGCGATTTTGGAAGAGAATTACCTGCTCGTTATTCGCTAAACGCTCCGCAATGCCGTCAAGCAACTCCTTGTTGAAGTGCAACTTACGCTCGTTGCGTTTGACATTGCGCACCGTATCCGACACTATAATATCGGGCATCTCCACACCGCCATATCGCTCGGTCAATTTGGCGTAGGCATACTTACCCGAGAGGTGGTTGGCATAGCTTTCGAGCGATGGCGTTGCACTACCCAAAACCACCTTTGCATCGTGCAAAGTTGCCAACACAATAGCCGTATCACGACCATTGTAGCGAGGGTTGGGCTCCGACTGCTTGTAGCTCGAATCGTGCTCCTCATCGACCACCACCAAGCCCAACTTTTTGAAGGGCAGGAACAATGCCGAGCGTGCTCCGACCACAAAATTTCCACTCTCGGAGGAGAGCATATCGGTGTAGAGTCGTGTTCGTTGTTGCGGTGTAAGTTTCGAGTGATAGACCGTAACGCTCTCGCCAAAAAGAGTGCGCATACGCTCCACCAACTGCGTAGTGAGCGATATTTCGGGAACGAGGAAGAGGACATCTTCGCCCTTGGAGAGTCGCTCCTCGATAAGGTGGGTATATATCTCGGTCTTGCCCGAGCTTGTTACGCCGTGCAACAGCGCCACCCTCTTCTCGGCAAGACCTCTTTGTATCGTGTCGTAGGCATCGCTCTGCGCAGGCGACAACTTTGGCAGAAGGGTTCTGCTCCACTCGCTATCGAGCTTGTAATCCCTCTCGCCCATCTCCACAAGCCCAGCCTTTTGCAACGCCTTCAATGCCGCAGCATCCAACTCCACAGCGTAGCGGGGTAACACTCCGCCCGCCTTCTCCAACTCACACAACGCCTCGTAGCGTTTTGGCGCTCGGCGTTGCATCTTTGCTCGCACTTCATCGTCGAAGGCTTCGGCAACAAGATTTATGGTCGCTTCACGCTTTGGCTGATATGGCTCGAACTCCGCCTCGCACTTCGCCTTCGCCTTGATAATCGAGGGCAACGCCACACGCATAACTTCGCCCACCGAGCAGATGTAGTAGTCGGCAATCCACTCCCAAAAGCGCATCTGCAACTCCGAGAGCAGAGGTTTGTCGTACAACACCTTCAAAATAGGCTTCGCCTCGCCTCGTGCCGGAGGGGTGTCGTGCAGTCGCCACACCACGCCTGTATAGACCGCATTTTTGCCAAACTGCACCGCCACAGCATCGCCCACACAGACCTCAACACCTTCGCCAACGGCAAAGGTGTAGGCTGGTTGCGCCAATGGCAACACTATGTCGGCATAGCGGCTCATTCTATCTTTTTTAAGCAATAATCAGCTCAATTCCGAGCGATTCGATAACCTCTCGCATCTCCTTTGTTATGCCGTCATCGGTAATAATGATATCGACCTCTTCGAGCGGTGCGATATGACCAAAACCTCGCTGTCCCAACTTCGACGAGTCCGCCAAAACCACAGTCTTCGACGATGCGCCCATCATCTTGCGTGAGAGTTGCGCCTCCTCGATGGTCGAGGTGGTGATGCCGAAGTCGGTATCGATACCATCGACACCCACAAAGAACTTCGAGCAGACCATATTTCCGAGCGTGAGGCTTGCATTCTCGCCGAGCGTTGCGCACGACTTGTGGTGAATGCGACCTCCGAGTTGCTCCACACGCACATTATCCAACTCGCACAACAACTCCGACACCTTCAAGAATGGCGTCACCACATTCAGCACTCCCTGTGGAGGGTTGTTGTGAATGGCCTCTGCCAAGGCGTAGGTTGTCGAGCCTGCCGAGATCATTATCGAGTCGCTCTCGCCAATGAGTTTGACCGCACGGTCAGCAATGCGCCGCTTGGCATCACGATTGAGAAGACTTTTGGTTTCGAGGTCACGGTCAGCAATGTGCGGGTTTGCCAATCGGGCACTACCATGCACCTTGTAGAGCAGACCTTTGCTCTCCAAAATCTTCACATCGTTACGAATTGTAACCTTCGTAACACCCAACTCATCAGCCACATCGGTAATACGAATAAAGCCATACTCGTTCAACTTGTCGAGAATGTACTTGTGGCGTTCTGCAATACTTAACATATTTTTTTAGCTTTTAGCTATTGGTTTTTATAGTGAGTTTAGAGAAATTAGGGAATTTAATGAATTTAAGGATTGGCGCATCCCTATACTCCCTATACTCCCTATACTCCCTACTCTCCTTAAATTCCCTATCTCTTGCGCCAAAATTTACCAATCATAACGATTTTAGTGAGCCATCAACCAATTATCGCCCACTCCACATTCAGCGGTAAGTGGGATAGACAACTTCGCTGCACCCTCCATCTCCTCCTTCACGATGCGCTCGACCTGCTCACGCTCGGAGCGGAGCAAATCGACTACGATTTCGTCGTGTACCTGCATCGTGATGCGTGAGCGGATACCCTCCGCCTTGAAGCGACGGGCAACACCCACCATAGCGAGCTTCATAATATCGGCTGCCGTACCCTGAATTGGGGCATTGATGGCATTTCGCTCCGCCAAAGCACGAACATTGGCATTGCGAGAGTCGATATCGGCAAGGTAGCGACGACGACCGAATAGGGTTTCGACATACCCCTTCTCACGAGCCGCTGCTACGACATTATCCATATACTCCTTAACCTTCGGATAGGAGTCGAAGTAGCCCTCGATAAGTTGCTTAGCCTCGGCACGAGGAATACGCAATCGCTGGCTCAAACCGAATGCCGAGATGCCATAGATAATACCAAAGTTGGCGGTCTTGGCACGACGACGCTCCTCGCTTGTCACCTCCTCGATAGGTTTCTTGTAGATGCGGGCTGCCGTAGCTGCGTGGATATCCTTGCCCTCACGGAACGCCTCACACAAATTCTCATCGCCCGAGAGGTGCGCCATAAGTCGCAACTCCACCTGCGAGTAGTCGGCAGAGAGCAATTCGTATCTGTCGTCGCTCGGCACAAACGCCTCACGAATAGGGCGACCCACCTCGTCACGCACCGGAATATTCTGCAAGTTAGGGTTTGCCGACGAAAGGCGACCCGTAGCGGTAACTGCCTGATTGTACGAAGTGTGGATATGGCCTGTCACAGGATTTACCAGCAACGGCAACGAATCGACATAGGTCGAAAGCAACTTTTTCAGACCTCGGTACTCCAAAATCAAATCTACCACCTTATGTTCGCCCGCAAACGACTGCAAATACTCCTCGTCGGTGCAGAACTGCTTGGTCTTGGTCATCTTTGGCTTGTCGGCAATGCGCATCTTGGCAAAGAGCAACTCGCCAAGTTGGCGACTCGAATTGATATTTATCTCTCGTTCGCCCGACACCTCACGAATCTCCGACTCGATAGCCGAGAGTTTCTGCGAGAGGGTTGTCGAGTAGGTACGCAACGCCTCGCTATTTATGCAGACGCCCTCCCACTCCATATCGGCAAGGACATCTATCATTGGCTCCTCCACATCGTGGTAGAGCCTCAGCAACGACTCCTCCTGCTCCAACATTGGTCGCAGCGTGTCATAGAGTTGCAGCGTGATGTCGGCATCCTCCGAGGCGTACTCCGCCACACGCTCCACACCCACCATATCCATAGTAAGTTGCTTGGCACCCTTACCGATAAGACTCTCGATAGAGATTGGCTGATAGTTGAGATATCGCTCCGCCAAGGCATCCATTCCGTGGCGAGATTCGGCATCGAGCAGATAGTGCATCAGCATCGTATCCCACTTTGCACCCTTGACCGATATGCCCAATGCTCGCAAAAAGAGGATATCGAACTTCATATTTTGTCCCACCTTCGCAATCTTCTCGTTCTCGAAGATTGGGCGCAAAATCGAGGCATACTCCGCCTCTATATCGTTGCGTGGTCGCACATCGGCATTGTGTCCGAATGGCACATACCACGCCTCGTGAGCCTTCGTTGCAAGCGACAAACCGACAATGCGGTCGCCAAACATATCGAAGCCCGTGGTTTCGAGGTCGAAGCAGAAGTGCGGTTGCTCCGCAATCTCTGCCACCACCCTACGCAACTCATCGGCAGTAAAGATAGTTGTATATTTGTGAGCAACGGTTGCAGCCGTAGCAAAACTATTCGCAAAAAGGTCTGCTTGCACCTCCTCGGCAGACTCCTCCACCTCGGCGGTCGGCTCCGCTACCACGGGAGCAAACAGATCGCCAAAGAGTGAGCCTTGACCCGCCAAGGCTGCTCTCTTCTGCTGACCCGCCTTCATTCGTGCCATATTGGCAAGTTGGGTCTGCGGTGCTTGTTGCGGAATGGTTGTATCCTCCACAGGTGCCAAATTGCTCAAATCTGCCAAGAAGCCCTTAAAGTCCAACTCGGTATATAATGCCCTCAGTTCATCAATCTTCGGGCAACATACGGTCAGAGCCTCCTCGTTGAACTCGATAGGCACATCGAGGCGAATGGTGGTCAGCACCTTCGCCAAGCGCAACTGCTCCTCGTTAGCGAGGATGTTGGCACCCGTCTTGCCACCAATCTTCTCGGCATTGGCGATGATATTCTCGACCTCGCCCCACGCCTGAACCATCTTGCTTGCACCCTTCTCGCCTACGCCCGGAACGCCCGGAATATTATCCGACGAGTCGCCCCACAGAGCCAAAATATCTCGCACGAGTTCGGGGCGGTCGATGCCATACTTTGCACGAATGGACTCTTTGTCAATAATCTCGATATTGTCGCCCTTCTGCTTGTAGAGTTTGCGATTTTCGCCTACGAGCTGACCATAATCCTTGTCGGGCGAGACCATAAAGACATCGTAGCCCGCCTCCTCGCCCTTCTTGGCGAGAGTTCCGATAACATCGTCAGCCTCAAAACCCGGCACCTCCAACACAGGAATGCACATAGCCTCGACGATGCGCTTCACATAGGGCACCGACTGCAAAATATCCTCGGGGGTAGGTGGGCGATTAGCCTTGTACTCGGGGTATATCTCACGACGGAAGCAACCACCCTTCGGGTCGAAAGCGACACCCAAGAGGTCGGGCTTCTCTCGCTTCTGGATATCACGCAAAAACTTGGTGAAACCATAGACAATCGAGGTATTCATACCCAAATGATTGCGCATTGGTCGCCCCATAAATGCGTAGTAGTATTTGAAAATCAATGCATAAGCATCGACAAGAAAGAGCCTTTTCAAATTAAAAATTAAGAATTAAAAATTAAAAATTAAAAATTCCTATACTTTCGAAAATCGTAAATGACTGAGCTATTTTTGTGCGAAGCGAGGCGACGAAAGCGCAGCATAGTAAGCCTATGTGAGCATTTCGGCGACCGAAGCTCTCGTGCAAAAAGAGCCAATCAGAACGATTTTAGTTATCTGATGCAAACCACTCTGCATAGGAAGTTGCTGTTTCGTGCAAGCGCAATGAGTACAACTCCACATTTGCAGGCAAAGCTCTCTGCAATCGCTCGGCAAAGTCCGAGAGCATATTCTCGCAAGTCGGCTGATAATCGACCAACACAATCTTGCTGAACTTCGCACCAAGCAGAGCCTTCAACTCCACATTTTGCTCCGAGTCACGCAACACAAACGAGTGGTCGAGGCGATCTACAATCTCACGATTGACAATGCGCTTCAAGTCGCCAAAGTCCATCACCATACCCAGCTTCGGGTCGTTCTCCTCGCACGAAGGCTCGCCCTTAATCGTTACGAAAAGGCGGTAGGAGTGGCCGTGAATTTCACGACACAAGCCGTCGTAGCCGTCGAGTGCGTGTGCCGACTCGAAGGAGAACTCCTTGGTCAATCGAATGCGTGCCATACTATCTATCCAAATAGTCGATATGTGGCTCACGAGAGAACGCCTCGTTGAGCGAGATATAGGTCTGGGTCTTTGTTACGCCAGGAATACGCAAGATGTTGTCGAAGATAGTGCGCATCAAATGCTCGTTATCCACGCAGTACAACTTCACCATCGCTGTATATGTTCCTGTTATGAAGTGACACTCCACAATCTCGGGAATATGCTTCATCTTCTCGGCAACCGCACCCAACATCATAGGGTCCTGAATGCTAAGATTAACGAATGCGCAGACATCGAAGCCGAGCATCTTTGGATTGACAATCATACGAGAGCCCATCACTACGCCTGTCTCCTCCAACTTCTTTATGCGCTGGTGTATCGCAGCACCCGAAATTCCACACGCACGAGCAATCTCCAAATATGGCATTCGGGCATTCTTAACCAAAAACTTCAATATCTTGCGATCAATTACATCCAATACTTCCTTACTCATAACTTTATATTTTTGCTATTAGCCGTTGACCTTTGGTCTTCACTGCTCCGCTTCGGCAAAGTCTGCAAGCAGCCTATGCACTCAGCTTAATCGCAGCGGTAGCCATTAGCCATTAGCTTACTTTAATACATTCAACTTTTTTCCTACCTCAACAAAGGCTGCAACGCACTTCTCCAACTGCTCACGAGTGTGACCTGCCGAGACCTGAACACGGATACGAGCCTGACCCTTCGGAACAACAGGATAGTAGAAGCCCGTAACGAAGATACCCTTCTTCTGCAACTCGGCAGCGAAATCCTGCGAGAGTTTTGCATCGTAGAGCATCACGGCGCAGATTGCCGACACGGTAGGCTTGATGTCGAAGCCCGCAGCAATCATCTTCTCACGGAAGAACGCCACATTCTCCACCAACCTATCGTGAAGGTCATTGCTCTCCTCCAACATCTTGAACATCTCGATACCTGCACCCACAACTGCCGGTGGCAACGAGTTCGAGAAGAGGTAAGGGCGAGAACGCTGACGGAGCATATCGATAATCTCCTTGCGACCTGTGGTGAAGCCTCCAATCGCACCACCAAACGCCTTGCCGAGAGTTCCGGTGAGGATATCGACCTCGCCACGCAAGTTATACAACTCGGTGATACCACGACCCGTAGCACCCAACACTCCTGCCGAGTGGCACTCATCGACCATAACCAAAGCACGATACTCCTTTGCCAAGCGGCAAATCTCATCGAGCGGAGCAGCGTTGCCGTCCATCGAGAAGACACCGTCGGTTACGATAATACGGAAACGCTGTGCCTGCGCACGCTTCAAGCAATCCTCCAACTCCTCCATATTAGCGTTGGCATAGCGATAGCGCACCGCCTTACAGAGTCTAACTCCGTCGATAATCGAAGCGTGGTTCAACGAGTCTGAGATAATGGCATCCTGCTCGGTGAAGAGTGGCTCGAAGACGCCACCGTTAGCATCGAAACAAGCCGCATAGAGGATAGTGTCCTCGGTACCGAAGTAGTCGGCAATGGCCTTTTCGAGAGCCTTGTGAATATCCTGACAGCCACAGATAAAGCGCACCGACGACATACCGAAGCCACGCTCATCCATAGCCCTCTTGGCAGCCTCGATAAGGCGAGGGTTGTCCGACAAACCAAGGTAGTTGTTGGCGCAGAAGTTAAGGCACTCCTTCTCTGCAACCTCGATAGCTGAACGCTGTGGCGAACAGATTACTCGCTCGGTCTTGTAAAGACCGGCCTCCTTGATAGACTCCAACTCTTGTTGAAGATGTTGTTTGAAATCTCCGTACATATCTATTTGGTTTTTAATTGTTTATAGCTTATACAAAGACGCCTTGCGTCGGGTTTAGCTTACAATTTGTAATAATACCCAACGCAAAGTTATAATTTTTGCGCCAAAAATCACAAAAAAACTTATATTTTTATGGTTGGAGTTACGGTTTTTAGGGGGGGGGTGGAGGTAGTAGGGGCGGTAGGGGCTTTAGGGGTTATAGGGGTTATAGGGAGATTAGAGAATTTAGGGAATTTAGGGAATTTAGGGAGTTTAGAGATTAAGAACTACTCTCTACTAACTACTCACTACTCTCTATTTCTCGTCAGAAGTCGTGAGATGTGGTGCATCACAAATTTACAAGAAGTTTATACTCCGCCCAAAAGTGCATAGAGTGGTGGAATTTCAACAATAACAAACCCTTCCTAATACCGCAGCATACTAAGCGTATGTGAGGATTTAGGAAGGGTTTTTAGGGGAAGAAATTACCCGCTATATGCGCTTTTGCTATTTGGTTGCTGACTCCAAACGCTTCATCATAACAAACATAAAGAGCGCCGAAAGCAAGCACAATACGATAAATACCGACCAAACAACGGTGAGGCTGATGCCACCCCAGAGGAGACCACCTACTGCTACGAGCATATTACCGATAGCGGTAGCTACAAACCAGCCACCCATCATCATACCCTTGTACTTTGGAGGTGCAACCTTAGATACGAACGAGATACCCATTGGCGAGAGGAGAAGCTCCGCAAAGGTAAGCACGAGATAGGTCATAATGAGCCAGTTAGCCGATGCGAGAGGTACCTCTGCGCCAGCCTTAACAGCCTCAGCTTGTGCATCAGGGGTAAGCAAACCGATTGAGCCAACTGCCATAATTGCAAAGCCGATTGCTGCAACGAGCATACCGTAAGCGATCTTACGAGGTGCCGAAGGCTCCTTGCCACGCTTTGCGAGTGCGCCGAAGATAGCCAACGATACAGGGGTAAGAGCCACAACATAGAATGGGTTGAACTGCTGGAAGATTGGAGCATTTACTGCAACCGATGCATCGCCTACGCCAAGAGCCTTATAAACAAGGTAGCCAACCGACGCTACGAGAGCCACAGCCGAGATTGCCTTACCCTTTTTGCCCTCGCTCTGGAACAACGAGAACGCAGCATAAACAGCAACGATAACAAGCACCAAGTTCCAAACGCTGAATGCCATGCTCTGCAAGCCGAATGCCTCCTTAACGGTGAATTCATCAGCGAAGAATGTGAGTGTAAGACCGTTCTGGTGGAATGCCATCCAGAAGAAGATTACTACGGCAAATACAAGGCAGAGTGCCACGATACGAGCCTTTGTCTCGGCAGGAGTGAGGTTATCCTCAACCTGTGCAGCAGCGTTGTTTGCACTCTTCTTGCCACCCTCAACATGGGCGTACCACTTGCGGCAAGCGAAGTAGATAGCCATAGAGATAATCAACGCTACGCAAGCCACTGCAAACGAGAAGTGGTAAGCGTCATTACCCGAAAAACCGAGCGAATTCTCTGCCCAATTCTTGATAGCAACAGCTGCGGTTGGAGCGAACAATGCACCGATGTTGATTGCCATATAGAACAACGAGAATGCCGAGTCACGCTTGTCTGCGTACTTCGGGTCGTCGTAGAGGTTACCCACCATAACCTGCAAGTTACCCTTGAACAGACCGGTACCGACAGAGATGAAGAGCAACGCACCAAGCATAGCAATCATCGCCAAGGTATCGCCACCGAGAGGCAACGAGAGGAGCAAGTATCCGATAAACATAATCGAGATACCGCTGGTAACCATCTTACCATAACCGAACTTGTCAGCCAAGATACCACCAAAGAGCGGCATAAAGTATACAAGACCGAGGAAAGTACTGTAAATGATACTTGCTACACCTGCGTCGAGACCGAAGTTCGCACGGAGGAACAAGGCAAATACAGCCAACATTGTGTAGTAGCCAAAGCGCTCACCTGTGTTGGCGAGAGCCAAAGCATAAAGGGCTTTTGGATGTCCTTTGAACATAATAAATAAAGTTTTAGTTAATAAATAAAGTTATTTCTATTTGTATCCTCTTTTTTCTCGCAGGGTTCCCCTGCGTTTACAATTCTTACCCACCCCCAAACCCCCGCCTCAGGCGTGGGCTTAGTCCGCCTACGGCGGATAAGTTTCGGGTATCTGCTCTGTTACTGCTTATGCGAACATTGCTTTTTGCACCCTATTTTCTTTGTGGCCTTTGGCCATTAGCCTTTTTATTTGGTCGCAAAGATAACGAAATTTTTCGATTTTTCTTGTACGCCCATTTCCGAAACGGCTATTTCTGCCATTTCAGCACCATTGCTGTACGGGCAGTGTTGTAAATCTGGATAAAGTAGTGCGGATTATCCCACTCGTCGACGATTGTCTCGGTGAAGTGCTCCTGACCCTTTGTGTGGCGGTCGAAACCTCCGAAGCGACCCTCATCGGTCGAGAGCAACACCGTATATTTTCCAGGCCAAGGCACCTCAACACGATAGTCCGGGCACGAATTCTCCGGACTCCAATTGAATACGAAGTATAACCCCTTATGCGAGAATGCCAAGGTCTTATTCTCCCAATCGTTGTGCCACTTGTAAGGGTAGCCGTCGGACAACACCTTATACTTTTTAATCACCTTCAACATCTCCTTGTCGAACAAGCCGAGTTGTCCGTAGCGCAAGAAGCCGTTATCCGCCAGCGACCACTGACGGCGTGCGTGCGAGTAGCTCCAATCGTTGCCCTCACGAGGGAAATCGATCCACTCGGGGTGTCCGAACTCGTTACCCATAAAGTTGAGGTAAGCGTCGCCACCCACCGATATAGTCATCAGTCGAATCATCTTGTGGAGAGCCATACCTCGCTCCACCACCAAGTTCTCCGACCCCTTATTCATCGCAAAGTACATCTCCTTATCCATTAGGCGGAAAGCGATAGTCTTGTCTCCCACCATAGCCTGGTCGTGCGACTCGGCATACGCCACAGTCTTAACCTTCGGCAGACGGTTGGTCAGCACACCCCACATCTCGTCGATATTCCAATCCTCATCTCGCTCATCCTCCAACAACTTGATCCAATAGTCGGGAATTGCCATTCCGAGGCGGAAGTCGAAACCGATACCGCCATCCTCGATTGTGCGACACATTCCGGGCATACCGCTCACATCCTCAGCGATAGTCACTGCCTCGGGGCGGAAGTCGTGAACGAGTTTGTTTGCCAACGAGAGATAGACCAGAGCATCTTTATTGACACCCTCATCGAAGAACTTCTCTCGGCAGTCGAAGTCGGTATATCCGTGGTGGTGATATATCATCGAGGTTACGCCATCGAAACGATAGCCGTCGAAGTGATACTCGTCGAGCCAATACTTGACATTCGAGAGGAGGAAGTGCTCCACCTCACGCTTGCCGTAGTCGAACACCTTCGAGTCCCAATATGGCTGGTAGCCTGCACCGCCTTGTTTCGAGTAGTGGTAAGGCGAGCCGTCGAGCTCGTTTATGCCCTCGTTGAAGTTCTTAACATAGTGAGCGTGAACAATATCCATAATCACGGCAATGCCCAACTTGTGAGCCTTGCGCACCAACGATTTCAACTCCTCGGGCGTACCGAAGCGGGATGACGGAGCGAAGAAGTTTGCCACATGGTAGCCGAACGAGCCGTAGTATGGATGCTCGGCAATAGCCATAACCTGAATGGCATTGTAGCCCGCCTTCTTAACTCGTGGCAACACCTTCTGTTCGAACTCCTTATAGGTCGAAACACCCTCCTTCTCGGAGGACATTCCGATATGGGTTTCGTAGATGAGCAGATTATCCTTATCGACAACCAACTTATCCTCGCCCCAATCGAATGGTTGCGGAATCCAGAACTGTGCCGAGTAGTTTTTCGTACTGTCGTCTTGGATAAGGCGTGTGGCGTAGGCAGGAATGCGGTCGTGCCAGCCATTCTGACCGTGGATATGAAGTTTATACAACGAGCCGTGGGTCAGGCGGAACGAATACATCGCATCGGGCAAGAAGATGCTCCACACTCCGTGTGCATCCTTGTTCAAACGCAGTTGTGTGCGCTGCCAATTGTTGAAATCGCCAAAGATATAGACATCGTATGCCGCAGGCAGCCACTCACGGAACCACCAACCAGCCATATCCTCGTCGTACTGCCAACCGAAGTAGCGATAGCCATTCGCATAATCGACAATCGAGCCACTGCGCTCAATCTCGGCAAGGTGGGCGCAATAGATATCGTATCGCTCATTCACCGCCTCCTCGACGGGCTGCAACCACTCATCCTCGGCAACCATTGCCAACTGTTTTCTCTTATTATCCAATGCCATAATATTCGCAAATTAACGAAAATTCATCTACAAATATAATAAAAAGACGAGAGACGAAAGACGAAAGACGAAAGAGGATGCAGAATGCAAAATGCAAAATGCAAAATTAGATAAAGCTAATGGCCAAAAGCTAATGGCTAAAAGCCAAAATTCGTCTATGCCTATTTCGTTGGAGGAGGCGT
>JAFVVS010000127.1 GCA_017502025.1 Alistipes sp.
CAAAAATCAGCACTACGCAAGGAGTTGATAAATCAACCCGATTTTGTTTTCACATCGCTACGCCCTACAAACAAGTTTGTGTGCGTAGTGCTGCAAAAACAAAAAGATGCCGATAATATCGACATCTCCTTGCTCCGTTTTATTTTTGCGGAAAGAGAGGGATTCGAACCCCCGGACCCTCGCAGATCAACGGTTTTCAAGACCGCCGCATTCGACCACTCTGCCATCTTTCCAGGCGCAAAGGTACGACCTTTTTTCGATTTTGCAAAATTTTTCTCAAAAAGTTGAATTTTTTAGCGATATTTTCTACCTTTGTAAGTTGGAAGTGTAATGCAATTACACATCCCTTGAAAAATAGGTTCTTTTCGGTTGAAAAAATCATTCATCCGAAGTGCAGTGCAAAAAGAGCGCATCGGAACGATTTCACATAGCAACGAGCAATAAATTAACAAACAAATAAAAAACAAAAAATTATGGGAAGAGCTTTTGAGTATCGCAAGGCGAGAAAGATGAAGAGATGGGGTCATATGGCTCGTGTCTTCACAAAGATTGGTAAGGAGATTGAGATGGCAGTAAAGGCTGGTGGAGCTGATCCATCGGCAAACACCCGTTTGCGTATCCTTATGCAGAATGCGAAGGCTGAGAATATGCCTAAGGAGAATGTGGAGAGAGCTATCAAGCGTGCAACAGAGAAGGATGCAGCAGACTATAAGGAGGTAATCTACGAGGGATACGGTCCTAACGGTATCGCAGTGTTGGTTGAGACCGCTACCGACAACACCAACCGTACCGTAGCAAACATCCGTATGTACTTCAACAAGTGTGGTGGTACTCTTGGCAACTCGGGCTCGGTAGGCTTTATGTTCGAGCACAAATGTGTATTCAAGTTCAAGGCTGAGGGAGCTGATCCTGAGGAGTTGGAGCTCGAAATGATTGACCTCGGCGTGGATGAGTTCTATGTAGAGGAGGATGGCATCAATGTATACGCTCCATACGAGTCGTTTGGTGCTATTCAGAAGTGGCTCGACGACCAGGGTTACGAGATTGTATCGGGAGAGTCTGTTCGCATCCCAACCGACACCAAGGAGCTCGACGCAGAGGGCCGTGAGGCTGTTGAGAAGTTGGTCGAGAAGTTGGAGGAGGACGACGATGTGGTAAATGTTTATCACACAATGGCCGAGGCCGAGGAGTAATAGAAAACCTTATAAAACTTCAAAATATTACAAGTATGAACAACAAGTATGCATTACCAAAAGATGGTGGTTTGATTGCTGACCAGGCATTCAAGGATCTCACACAGCGTTACGAGCGAATTGCAACGCAAGCGTATGAGAGCGAGTACGAGGGTGTGCAGTATATTGCTGACAGCATCATTGCAGCAATCAAGGCGCACAAGGGTGAGAAGCCATTTGCACTCGGTCTTACAACAGGCAAGACCCCTATTGGTCTCTACCGTGAGCTCGTTAAGCGTTACAACGCAGGCGAGGTAAGTTTCGCAAATGTTGCTGTTTACAGCCTCGACGAGTTCTACCCTATCCAGCCTACCGAGAAGCAGAGTCGCAACCACCGCATCCACGAGGAGTTGCTCAACCATGTAGATATCAAGGCTGAGAATATTAACTTCCCTGATGGAACACTTCCACGAGAGGAGTTGTCGGCATTCTGCGCAAACTATGGCAAGGCTCACATCGATTTGATGATTATCGGCGTTGGCACGGATGGTCAGGTTGGTTTCAACGAGCCGGGCTCTTATGCAGGCTCGAAGACCCGTCTTGTTCAGCTTTCGTACAAGTCTCGCAAGGTGCAGTCGGGCGCATTCGGAGGTTTGCAGAACACCCCTAAGATGGCTATCACAATGGGTATCCACACCATTATGAAGGCAGATCGCATCATCGTGATGGCTTGGGGCGAGGATAAGGCAAATATTACAAAGCGCATTGTCGAGGGCGAAGCTACAGAGATGGTTCCTGCATCGTTGTTGCAGGCTCACAACAATATTGAGATCGTTATCGACGAGGGTGCTGCAACCCAGCTCACTCGTGTAGAGACTCCTTGGTTGGTGGGTTCGTGCAATTGGACTCCAAAGTTCACTCGTAAGGCAGTGGTTTGGTTGTGCGGTGTAGTGAATAAGCCAATCTTGAAGCTCACTCACAAGGATTATATCGAGAACTCGCTCGGCGAGTTGTTGGAGCAGGGTCGCACCTACGACCAGATCAACATCGATGTATTCAACGACTTGCAGCACACCATCACAGGATGGCCAGGCGGTAAGCCAAATGCAGACGACTCGACTCGTCCTGTAAAGTCTACTCCATTCCCAAAGAATGTGTTGATCTTCTCGCCACACCCAGATGACGATGTTATCTCGATGGGTGGTACATTCATCCGCCTCGTAGAGCAGGGTCACAATGTGCATGTTGCATACGAGACTTCGGGTAATGTGGCAGTACACGACGATGTAGTGTTGCAGAATATCGATGTTGCACACGAGTTGGGCTTTGCTGACGAGTATGCAAATGTAGAGGCTATCATCAAGAGCAAGAAGCCGGGTGAGCCTGAGCCACGCCCATTGCTCAACATCAAGGGTGCTTTGCGTCGTGCCGAGGCTCGTGCAGCAGTTCGCTCGTTCGGTCTCAATGCCGACACTAACGCTCACTTCCTGAACCTTCCGTTCTACGAGACCGGTGGTATCAGCAAGAGCCCATTCACTCAGGCAGATATCGACATCGTAGCAGCTTTGTTGCGTGAGGTTAAGCCTCATCAGATTTACGCTGCGGGCGACTTGTCGGACCCACACGGAACTCACCGCACCTGCATCGAGATCGTCTTGGAGGCTATCCACGAGGTTAAGGACGAGGAGTGGTTCAAGGATTGCCACCTCTGGCTCTATCGTGGAGCTTGGATGGAGTGGGATCTTGGCTCGGTGGATATGGCAGTGCCTCTCTCGCCAAACGAGATTATCACCAAGCGTCACGCCATCTATCGTCACCTCTCGCAGAAGGATATCGTGCCATTCCCAGGCGAGGATCCACGAGAGTTCTGGCAGCGTAGCGAGGATCGCACACAGAACACTGCAAAGCAGTACGATGCTCTCGGTATGGCTGAGTATCAGGCTATTGAGTTGTTTGTAAGAATGTTTTAACCGATAAAAAAATCGAATAAATTATGAGACTTATCATTCAGGAGAATGCACAAAATGCAGGTCGTTGGGCTGCGGAGTATATCGTAAAGCGCATCAACGAGAAGGAGGCGGCAGGTGGTCGTTTCGTTCTTGGTTTGCCAACCGGCTCTACCCCACTTATCACCTACGCACGACTCATCGAGTTGTATAAGGAGGGTAAGGTATCGTTCAAGAATGTCGTAACATTCAATATGGACGAGTATGTAGGTTTGCCACAGGAGCACCCGGAGAGCTACC
>JAFVVS010000128.1 GCA_017502025.1 Alistipes sp.
AGGAGGGGGATTTAGGGGGTGGGTAACACACTTTTACTAAAAGTAAAAGAGGCTCGAAAATTCGAGCCTCTTTTGCTTTTAGTAGATCAGGTCATCCTCCTCGCTGCCGAAGCCTGGGAGGGTTGTGTTTGTGCCACCTGGAAGTGGCTCACTTACATTGTAACCACGCTCGGCTACAACCTCGAAAATATTTACCTCAGGAGCAGTGTAGCCCAAAATATTTCTTCTCATAATGCCTTCAAAATTTAATGGTTAAACTACTCTGTTAATTCTGTCCAGGTACAGCTGGCTTTGTTGTGATAACTGTACAGTTGTCAGCAGCGAGCTGCTCTGTTGTTGCCGATGGATTTTCGCCATTGTACTTATATGCATACATATACAAGTTCTCAGCAGTGATAGGAGTGAGGACATCGATAATTTCCTCTATCACCTCACCACCTGCATCCTCGACAGAACTCTTCTCCTCTGCAAACACCATATTACCACCGAACTGAACATTCTCTACAAAGCGAGTATCGGTGCGGATGTTACCGAATGCCAAACCGGTCAAGCCCTCCAAGCCTATTGCCTTGCAGTTGCCGTAGAATACACCACCGTCGAGATGGTGAGGATTATCTGCGCTACCGAATGTACCGCAGATACCACCGAGGTATGTGTTGGCGTCGGAGTCGCCCTTCGATGTAAATGTGATGTTAGCGATATTCTTCAAGTTCTCGAGAGTTGCAATACCGCTCTCTCTGCTGCGGCAGTAACCGATAACACCACCAGCGTAGTATTTTTGAGCTATGCCACCCCAAGTCTGGTCAGCGTAGTTACCGCAGTTTGTTACGGCAGCAACACCTGCTGGAGTTGAGCCGTCAGCTGCAGCGTTTGCGCCCTGGAAACGAGCGTGGCCAATTACACCACCAACATTTCCGTTCTTGGTTGTGCCAGTACCTGCAAAGGTGATAGTACCGAAGTTGTCGCAACCATCGATTGTGCCGAAACGGTAAGCGTAACCATTGATACCACCAATCTGGGTAGTACCCTTACTTGCCTTAACCTGATTGATGTGGCCATAGTTGTCGCAGTTGTAGAGGTTTGCCGAGTTGAGAGCGGTCGAACCTGTAATACCAGCAACATTATAGTTCGTAGATGATGTACCATTGCTATAAATCTCGCCGGTTGCGAGGTTCACACAGTTAGTGAGAGTACCCCTCTGGATAGTACCACCGATACCGCCAAACGAAATCTCAACACCTGCGCCCGAAGCGTTGTACTCAATCTTACCACCATTCTTACAGCCTGTAATGGTTGTTGTACCCTTCTGCGACGAAGTACCCATAATACCACCAACATCTACACGGTGGGTTGGCGTAACTGAACCGTAAGCAACATTTCCATAGTTCTCGCAGTTGGTAATGGTGATGGTAGAAGTTCCCTCATTTGGCGCAGCACCCAAGATACCTCCGATGCTCGAACGGTATGTAGCGCTTGCGCCACCGGCACCTGTCTGCTTGATAGGACCGTAGTTCTTACAGCCTGTTGCAGTGAAGTGGTGCGAAGTCAAGCCCATAATACCACCGAGAGTGATACCCGACGATGGAGTACCTGCTGCTGTAACAGCACCCTTGGTTGTGCTGCCCAACTCACCATTTGTACAGTTCTCGAACGAGAGCTTGTTACCGGCGTTACGACCAAAGAATCCACCGATATTGTATCCGTGCATAGACTTACCCTTTGCAGTCTGCTCGCCCTCCAAAATTACACTACCTGTGTTAGCACAATCCTTATACTTTGTGGTAACAGCTGCACCACGATAACCGCAGAAGCCACCCATACGAACAGCCTCTGTCTTGTCACCTGTAGCACTACTTGCAAGAGCCGAGTACTTCACTACGCCCGAGTGGGTACAGCCGTCAAACTGAAGCTCCCAGTTGGTTGTGTCGTAGCCGATGAAACCACCAACGCAAGCCGAGATAGCAGTTGCGTTCATATCGGTAGTACCCGAAACCTCGCAATCGGTAAAGAAGAGAGAGTCGTAGTTTGCTGCGCCCATAAAACCTCCAAAATAAGGGTAACCCGAAGTAACAAACTTACCCTTAACGGTAACATTACCGCTATTCTTTGCACGGAGGAACTCTACATGGTAGGTGTCAGCGTTAGTGTCTACATAAGCCTCGCCACAGAAACCACCAATCTCGCCTTTGAGAATAGTGTTGTTATCATCAATATATGGATCGCACAAGATTGCAGCCTTATTCTCGCAATCGGTAATCTTGATAGTTGTACAATTACTGTTCGAACCGATGTAAGTTACGAAACCACCAATCATATACTCTGTTGACCACAAACCGGTCTTTGCGGTGATAGTACCGGTTGCCTCGTTAGTACAGTCAGAGAAGTTACCTGCATAGATATTCGAGAACAAACCAGCCATATACAAACGACCACCGTTACCGGTTGTAGCATTTGTAATCTTACCTACTGAGAGTGGACCACGGTTGGTACAGTTCGTAACGGTTGGGATATCATCCCCTGCCCTCATCGAGACACCGTATGCGATACCATACATCTGAACATAGCCGTGCTTGAAGGTGAGATCCTCCTTTGCAGCGTCCTGAATAGTAATAGCACCCTCGTTTACAATGTTATTCATGGTCTTAGGGTAAACAGTTGCACCAAACACACCTCCCATATATCCAGCAGTGTGGCGTGCGCCTGTTGCGATGGTAAGATTACCGGTGTTCTTACAGTTGGTGAACGAACCTGTAGAATTGTATGCAGCAACACCTGCCAAACGAGTACCGTTGCTGTAACCATTGTGAGTAATGTCACCATTGTTTGTGAGCTTATCGCAAACTACGGTTGCATTCTCCATTACAACATCGCCAGCAACACCGGCAAACAAGAGATCAGCAGTAACCTTACTATCCTTGTGGGTTGAGATGTTACCATTGTTAGTGATGTTCGAGAACTCAGCAAGCGCTGCGATAGTAGTAGTACTATTCGCCTTACCTACAACACCACAGAGATACATACCACCCTGGTTAGTTGTACCGTTGTAGATGACATCTCCGTTATTGGTAACATTCTTTATCTTACAGAGGTTAGTAACAGTACCAATTGCACCACCAGCTTCTGCCTTCGCCGTATTGTTTGCACCGAACGAAGTTACGGTTACATCAACATTGCTCTCGCAGTTGTAGATGGTTGCACTAATAGCCGAACCCACCAAACCGCCGTGAGCGATATCAGAGTAATCATCTTTTGGTTTTGCGATAGAGAGAGTGGTGTTGTTTACGAGCAAAGTACCCGCTGCCGAGCAGTTATGCAACTCGCCACCATTCAATATACGAGCAATCGAGCCCGAGAAAGCAGCCTCGGTCTCAACGATAGCAACATTTGTGAGTGTTACATTCTTGATAGTGGCTGCGGTAGTGCCGAACAAAGGAGCGCTCAAGCCCTTGATTGTGTAACCCTCCTCGCTACCACCGTCGAACTCGTATGCGCCAAAGCCCTCGATTGGCTTCCAGTTGTACTCGCTCATATCGAGGTCAGCAACAACCTTTGCAGCGGTACGAGGGTAGAAAGTGCTTGCGATACGAGCGAACTCGATAAGAGCCTCCTCGCTGTCGATGATGAAAGCTGAGTCTTCAGTATCAGCTGTGTTAGCTGCGTAAGCAAACTCCTTGAACTCACGAACAGAACCTGCGTTGATAGGCTTAAGGTCGCTATCGAACTTAACGGTCATCTTCTCGTGCGCCTCAGTGTTGATGGTTACCAAGAAAGTACCATGGCTACCAGCAGGAACAGCTACATAAACCGGAGCAGCCTCAGCGCCGAGTACCAACGGCTCTGCGAAAGTTACGGTTACGGTGTTTACAGCCTCCTCGTGTGCGGTCAAAGTGCCGGTCTTGCAGTTGATAAGGAATGTACCTGCAATCTTGCCCCTATGAGCCTTAACTACGATGCTTGTAACCTTCTCGCCATTACCCTTGATAGCAAAGCGAAGAACGCCTGTGAGGTGCTGGAGCTGAACACCTGTCTCCGGCAACTCTGCTGCATAGCCATACATTGGCGCAGTCTGTGGAGCAAATGTGCCAACAGTGTAAGGCTGAACATGTGCGAAAGTCACAGGATAAGTATCCTGTGGAAGCTCTGGCTCTGGAGTTGGAGTTGGCTCTGGAGTTGGCTCCTCGGTTACCTCATCCTCGATTGCCACAGCCTCAGGCGCTGGGTAAACAACGCAAAGCGGAGCTGTTACCTCCTCGTTGAACTTAAATACTGCGGTAGCCTCGCCACCTGCTGCGAGCGGATTCGAAATGGTGCCATTTACCGCAATAGCATCGCCCTCGCTCCAATAGAGCGGATAAACGCCCTCTGCCTTCTCGCCGAGGTGAGTACGACTCTCCTCCAACGAAAGAGCGAGTTCGGTTACGCCCTGACCTTCGACCTTGATGCCGAGGTCCTCGGTTGTGTCGGTAACGCAAGAGAATGCGAACATTCCCGCCACAACCGCCATGAAAATTTTTGCCAAATTTTTCATCTTGTTTTTGGTTTTAGTTAATAATTAGTTGATTGAGTTTATGTTTTGTTTGTGTTCTCACACACTACACGCACGCACACTATGTGCATACGATTTTACAAAGATAGCAATCACCCACAACAAAAACAATTTTTTTGCAAAAAAAATCGCAATCCCTCTTGGAATTGCGACCATTTTTGCAGAAAGCGGACTCTATTTTACCATTTCGAACGCCTGTTTTTCGTTGCCGACAAAGCGTGCGAGATAGAGCGTAGCCGAGCGACCCGACTTCGATTTTCCCGCCTTGGTCAGGTAGAAATAGCCGTCGCCCAAAGCGCAAAGTCCGCACGCTCCGAGTTTGTTATGCCAACCACGAATTTTCTTGTTTTGAGGGTCGGTAGTGCCACATTTTGCGAGCGACAAAAGTGCCCCTTTTCGTTGATAGTCGACACCTCGCAACGGTTTGTTTTTCGCCCTCTTTGCGCCATCCACGCAGTAGAGCGAGTAGTTGGCAAAATGCGGTTTTTTGCCCGCATAGCACGCCAAAAACCAGAGGTTGGAGTCTTTGTCGTATTCGAGGTTTTGAACACCCCAAGTGGTGTTGCCCGTAAATACAAAGTATTTACCCTCGGGCTCCTCGGGACCATTGCGATGCAGATTATTCTGCGAGTGGATAGTCGCATACTGCGCCCAATCTTTTACATCGTACTGCAAGAGCACCTGGTGGTCGTTGTCGGTACGATTGTTGTCGCCATAGATGCCATACGCCACGGTCAGCACTCGCTTGCCCGAGCCATCGAATGCCGGACCGAACGAAATGCCGTCGAAACCACTACATCCGAAGCGGTGTTCGAGGGTTTTGCCCGACTGAGTCTCAACCTTTGACTCAAAGTCACTCACAACGGTTTTGAGCAACACGCTCTTCACTACGCCATCCCTCTCGGCATCCATATCGAGGCGGTCGATTTTATCGACATCGAAAATGGCAACATAGAAGCCTGTCGGGAACTGCTTGGCAACGCCCTCCTGGCGCAAAATACCCTTGCCGATAGCGTCGTTTTTATACTCCAACGAGCCGTAAAGGCGACCATCCTCGTCGTTGAATTCAAGACAGCCCAAATGTCCTAAAAGTCCCTTAACCGTTCCTACGACATTACCCTTCATATCCATTTTTACGAGCATTGTCGTGAAGGAGAGGTAGAGATACTCCTGCTTGGTATCAACTGCAATACCCTGCACATGACCAGCCTTCCAACCCTCTGTATGCAACTTTTTAGGCAGATTAGGCAACTGCTGAGCCACTGTCGAGGTCGCCACAACGAGCGCACTCAACACCAATAAAGCAATCTTTTTCATCTTATTTCTCTTTTGGATAAGAATGTTCAATATCGCACCCTGCGCAGTTTCCGCTGCAAGGGTTGTCGTCGCAACTTTCGGCTGCCATATCCTCACGAGTCTCCTGCACCGCACACTTGATACCGAGGCGTTGCATATCCTTGTTGGTCGAGATCTCGGAGTCGATATGATGACCCTTGAAAATCAGCGTCAGCGACATAGCCAGCACAAAGAAGCCGACTGCGCCCACCGCTATCAAAATTACCGTTACTACACTACTCATATTTAGTCGTTTTACCTCACAAAATTACACCTTTTCGCCAAATAACGCAATATTGCCGCCCGAAATTTCGATAATTGCTCGGTTTTTTCTATTTTTGCACCAAATTATATTTGGTAGCATGTACGAATACATCAATGGAACACTCGCCGAGGTGGCACCCGCATACGCAGTGGTGGATGCAGGCGGCATCGGCTATTTTATAAATATCTCGCTCCACACCTACTCCGAAATAGAGAAGGCAGAGAGCGTAAAACTCTATCTGCACCACATTGTGCGCGAGGATGCGGAGATGCTCTACGGCTTCTCCTCGAAGGAGGAGCGTGACCTCTTCCGACTCCTCATCAGCGTTTCGGGTGTGGGTGGAAATACGGCTCGAATGATTCAATCGACCTACTCGCCATCGGAGCTTCGCAATATAATTGCGACAGGTAATGCCACATTACTAAAAAATGTAAAGGGCTTGGGATTGAAGACGGCACAGAAGATTATCGTCGATTTGAGCGGAAAGATGCTCGACCTTCCGTCGCACAATGCCGCCGAGAATGCTCTCGCTGTTTCGCAGCGTTCGGAGGTGTTCGACGAGGCTTTGGCGGCACTCGTAATGCTCGGTTTCACGAAGGCTGCTTCGGAGAAGGTGCTCCAAAAAATATTCAAGGCAGACGCTTCGCTCGGTGTCGAGGATGCTATCCGCAGTGCATTAAAACAGCTATAATGCAATTTTTTGACTACAAAAACATAGTTTTTGCATAATAATTCCTATCTTTGTCCGTTTGATGACCATGAAAAAGTTTTTGACCATACTGATTTTGCTCGCTACATTGGCGGGTTGCAAGCAGGAAGATACCCTACTCTCGGAGCGTGATAAAATCGAGAAGTATCTCACTTCTCGCCGTATGGTTGCCGACACCGAGTTGGGTAATGTCATCGAGGATAATCCCGCATTCTACTCCGTATTCGGTCGATACGCCTATCGTCACATCGTAAATTACTACGATGCGGGGCGAGAGGATAAGCCCGTGGTTGAGTGGGGCGACAGATTGGATATTCGCTTCGATGCCTACACCTTTACCGGCTCGGAGCCTTCGACCTCGGCAATATATTGGTCGAATAATCCCGAAACCATTCAGGAGTTGGGCAAAAAGAGTGGCAATACACTCGATTGGTCGACCGAGCCACTGACCATAACACTCGGTACAACCGCCATTTTGGAGGGGTTGGAGCGCACATTGCCCGGTTGCCACGAGGGCGACTCGGTGCAGGTATTTATGACCTCTAACCTTGCATACGGCAAACAGCTCATAGGCATAGTGCCTAAGAATTCGATGGTGGCGTGGTACATAAAAATTGAGAAAGTTACAAAGTAAGATATGAAATTTACGAAAAAGATAACAACAACCCTTTTGGTGGTGGCTATTGCAGCCTTCGCCTTTGTGTCGTGTATAAAAGAGAATAGCGTTCCGAACAAGGATCGTGAAAAGATCTCGCTCGAAGCGTGGATCAAGCTCAACAAGCCCGAACTCCTCAACAACTACCAAGAGGAGGGTGGCTACTATGTCGAAATTCTCGATGGCGACAAAAACGAGAACTTGCCCGTAAGTGCCGATGGCAACGACTACGGCTCGGAGCCTTTGATGGAGCAGGATACCTGCTGGATATACTGCAATATGACGGGTAGAGATATCAACGGAGCAATCTGTATGACTCGTAGCGGCGAGTTGGCTGATATGTGCGGTACATTCTCCTACTCGACACACTATGCGCCATTCGTAAATTACTGCGGCGAGAACAATATGGGACTCTTGGAGGGTACCTACCTCGCAACCCGTCACGAGTTGAAGATTGGCAATGCGACCTACAAGATGCGCCGAGGCTCGAAAATTCGCCTCTACCTCCCTTCGACTATCGCTTATGGCGAGAGTGGCTCGCAGACCGAGGGTGGCTACGAGGGTCAGTACTCGCTCGACTCTTCACGACCGCTGATTTTGGATGTCGAGATTTTG
This sequence comes from Alistipes sp., assembly GCA_017502025.1. Classification (GTDB taxonomy): domain Bacteria; phylum Bacteroidota; class Bacteroidia; order Bacteroidales; family Rikenellaceae; genus Alistipes. The sequence continues at coordinate 8,126 of JAFVVS010000128.1, forward strand.
AGAGCCATCAAAAACCCTTCGGAGTTGGAGTTGGATATGCTCCAAAGCTATATCGGTTGGGAGAGCGAATGGAAAAAGGCAGAGAAACCCGAGAGCGAGAAGACCGAGGAGGATGGAGACGATTTGACACTCAAAGGTTTGTACTATAATCACACCTACAACCCTGCGACCGACGATGTTTTCGATTATCGCTATATGCAGCCGCACCTCAAAGGCTTAAACAACCCTTACGAGGGTGGCACAATCTACCAAAAAGGTGCTATGCCGTCAATCAACCAGAAGATTAACGATATTCTGCTCGAACGCTTCGGCAAAGGCTTGGAGGCTTCGGAGCGCAACGAGAAGAACCTCGTAACAAAGGGCGGTCGTGCAAATGTTTGGTATATTGTCCGCTTCCTCGACGGTTTTGTGGTGGATACCAACATAGCCGAGATTCGTCGTTTTGTATTCAACGAGAAAGATCCTGCTTGCGAGGTATTCAGTTACAGCCCTTCGGACGACGAGGGCAAGGAGGATGGCGAGCGTCAGGCTATTGGTGCGTGGTACTACTGTATTCCGCAGATGCACTATGGCGCATACGGACAGATTGCAACCTCCTCGGGCTACGCCTACGGTGCAGCGGGCATATCGGGCTCTACAACCACCGAGACCTCATCGTCGAATTCGATGGCGAGCTACTACAATGCGATGAACTACTACAACTACTACAATTCGTACTACAACTATTATAGTCCGTACTACAACTACTACGATTACAACTACTACAACTATAATTACAACTACGACACAGGGGAAGAGACAACAAAGACTACCATAAGCACCGAGATCTTGCCTTATACCCCATTGGTATTCACAATCTTTGTTGAGCCAAACGAATAAGTACTATGACCAGAGCAAAAATATATCTTCGCCGAGGCAAGGAGGAGTCGCTCCAACGCCGTCACCCTTGGGTCTTTTCGGGAGCAATCGAGCGCATAGAGTGCGAGGGCGAGAGCATCCCCGAAGGAGCCGTTGTCGACATCTTCACCCAGCGTGGCGACTACATTGCACGAGGTCACTACCAGATTGGCTCGATTGCCGTTCGCATTCTCACCTTCGAGAAGGAGGCGATTGATGCCGCTTGGTGGAAGGCCCGCATTGCGAGTGCCTACGATGTGCGTCGCACACTCCACCTGACCGACAATCCGCAGACCAACTGCTATCGCCTTATCCACGGTGAGGGTGACCTGTTGCCCGGCTTGGTGGTCGATATCTACGGCACGACTGCCGTAGTGCAGTGCCACTCGGTGGGTATGTATCTCTCACGCAACGAGATAGCCACTGCCATTCGTGAGGTCTATGGCGAAAAGATTACCGCCATCTACGACAAGAGTGCGCAGACCGTGCCTTTCAAGGCTAACCTCAACGCAGTGGATGGTTACCTCTACGGCTCGGCAGAGAAGGACAATGTCGTGGTGGAGAATGGTCATAAGTTCCTCGTAAATTGGGAGGAGGGACAGAAGACCGGTTTCTTCATCGACCAGCGTTTCAACCGTCACCTTGTCGAGGAGTATGCCAAAGGTCGCACCGTGCTCAACACCTTCTGCTATACGGGAGGTTTCTCGGTATATGCCTTGGCGGGTGGAGCCAAGGAGGTATGTTCGATTGATGCTTCGGAGCGTGCAGTGCGATTGGTGGATGAGAATATAAAGTTAAACTTTGGCGATAACGCACCTCACACCTCGTTGGCGTGCGACGCAGTGGAGTATCTGAAAGATATTGGCGACAAGTACGATATGATTATCCTCGACCCACCGGCATTTGCCAAGCATCACAAGGTGCTCGGAAATGCAATGCAGGGTTACAAGCGATTGAATGCACGAGCCTTGTCGCAGATTAAGAGCGGAGGTATTCTCTTTACCTTCTCTTGTTCGCAGGCGGTATCGAAGGAGTTGTTCCGCACCACCGTATTCACCGCAGCAGCTATCGCAGGTCGCAAAGTGCGCATTCTGCACCAGCTGACACAACCTACCGACCACCCTATCAACATCTACCACCCAGAGGGTGAGTATTTGAAGGGGTTGGTGCTGTATGTGGAATAGACAAAAGATTAGTTAGGAATTAGGAGTTAGGAGTTAGGAGTTTTTTATTGCTCTAACGACACTAACGTCTCTAACGACCCTATAAAATTTTATGGCAAACTACACGAAACTATCCATTTACGCAACCGAGGAGCAGGGAGATATTCTTACGGCATATCTCTCGGATTTTCCATTCGATAGTTTCGACTATACGGATGGATTGCTCAACGCCTATATTCCGCAATCGGAGTTCGAGGTGTATCACGACGAGATAGAGAATCTGCTCCACAACGAGGGTATTCTCGACTACTACTTCGAGGATATAGAGTCGCAAAATTGGAATGCAGTATGGGAGAGCAACTTCGAGGAGGTGGAGGTTAAGAACAAAGTTCTTATCCGTGCGCCATTCCACACCCCACGACCAAACTACAACGGCTTGGAGGTCATCATCCAGCCAAAGATGTCGTTCGGCACGGGTCACCACGCCACCACTCAACTTATGGTCGAGATGTTGCTCAGCTCGGCAGTCGAGGGTAAGCGGGTACTCGATATGGGCAGTGGCACAGGCGTGTTGGCAATCGTAGCGGCAAAGTTGGGTGCAGAGAGTGTCTTGGCGGTCGAGATTGACGATATGGCAGAGGAGAGCGTTCGTGAGAATATAGAGTTAAACGCCGTTGCCGAAAGAGTAGTTTCGGTTTGTGGCGACGCCTCGGCAATCGAGGGCAAAGAATTCGATATCGTATTGGCAAACATCAACCGCAACATCCTACTTGCCGATATGGCGGCATACGCAAAGAGCCTTTCGAAGGGTGGCGAGTTGGTTATAAGCGGCTTCTACGAGCAGGATATACCACTGCTCACCAAAAAGGCGAAGTCATTGAAGATGAAGAAGATAAACGAACTCTCGTGTGACGAATGGCGAGCCGTAAGATTTATAAAGCAGTAAGATAGATATGTCCGCAAACACCTACATCTTAATCAGAACTGACCTCAATCTTTGCAAAGCGCCAAACAGGCGCAATAGGCAAAGGTGGGAGTATCTTCGTCAATGTTTGAAGAGTGTCGTGTTGCAAAATGAAGAAAACATTCATATTGTAATGCTGCAGAGTGGCAAAGGATGTTCGGCTACGCCAAAGCCTATATCCAAGCTACCGAAGTATCTCAAAAAACTCATCAACGACATTGAGAAGGGGTGGAATAATATATCACTATATCGTACAAGTTGTAAAGGTGCCGGTTGTGCTCAATATCTAATCAGGGAGATAGCATTAGGACTTGCAGAAGATGACGATATTTTCATTCAGTTAGACGATGATGACTACTTTACCGACAATAATGCAGTAAAGAGTATTGTGGAGAAATTCACCGATGAGGTCGACATCTGCATTACAGGATATAAAGTGGTTGGCGACAAGTCGCAAGATATCACAAACCAGGCGGGCTCCGTACACAACCAACTATTGCGAGATAAGCAGAATCAAATCTCATTGGCCTATGCCGATAGTCTGGGCTGGACAAAGAGTTATAGAGCCAGGGCGATAAAGGATTTCCACCAAAAGCTGAATAAAGCCGAAAACGACATACTTGCCTATTTCGAAAAGAATAGTGCATTCGAGGACTTTATGGATATCATTGCTCTTTGTCGAGAGCGTTCGCAGATTGCGCTGCTCGACAGGGAAACACATTGCTACCGCAAGCATACCTTGTCCATCACCGCAAAAACGGATAAAGAGCAGTTCGAGCAGAGGGCAAATGCCTTGGCACTCTCTGTGCAAATGGCTCAATCTCTGGACGAAGATAGTCAAGCTCTTGTTGCGAAGTTCTGCATTGTGAAGATTTTGCTTATCGAGAATATCCTTTCGAAGTTCCGCAAAGAGAATAGGAGCAAATGGATAAGCAAAACAACCAATGGCTACTTCTTTACACTCTTTATAAACAGATTAAAAAAGAGTAAAGCGACGAAGGGAGAGAGTCTGCTCGACTATTTTGCAGGTATAGTCGAGAGTAGACCGTCGACTGATGATAGTACAAAATTCGTCACCCCCGAGGAGCGAATAAAAGAGGCTTGCGAGATTGAAGCCGAATTTGGAAAAGTGGATGTAAGCAACTGCTTTATAACAACAAGTATCAAACAGAAGGATGCTCGCAAGCATACATACAACAACACATTAAATGGCTATTATATCATTATTGCCATATCAGTTGCAGTAATTGCTGGATTTGTTGTGCTTGCGATAACAGATATAATAAAACATGTAGATCTTGTTTCAATAATCTGCTCTTTCTTTGCCGCAATAGTTACATTCTTTGTCGATAAGATATTCTCCGTAAAGAATAAAATCGCAGAGGAGGATGCAAAGATAGAAATTTATCACGAAGAGATTAAGGAGTTAACTCGTCACTTGTTGGCAAACCTGAACATCTTGAAGGGGTTAGATGAGAGCATAGAACAAGGCAAAGTCAAAAGTGTTGGAGAGATTCATTTCACCAACATCAAGATTCCGGCAGACTCCATACTCTTATCGAACGACCCGATACAGAACTCTTTGTGCGACGACTTGAACAATATTGCCCGATTGAAGGTAAATATTCGCAATATCAACAACTCGGCAGACTACCTCGAACGCCTCGCAACCAAAGAGAATTTCGACATAAAGGAGTTGCACAAGGCGATACAATGGGAGATTGTGCGCTATGTCGGACTTTTGGCACAGCTTCGTTTCTTCGAAGAGAATCGCAATTTTAAGATGCCGACCATCAATCAACTTAAAATTTATGTCGATGTGCGCCGCATACGAGAGTATATAGCCTCCGAGTTGGCTCCAAAAGATAAGGATAAGTTCGATAACATTATCAAAGATATATCAGGTCGTGCCGACTACGACTATGTAAATAAATATATGGAGAGATTCTACAAGGATCGAGAGAAAAAACGAGACTTATTGACATTCAAATAGATTAAGAGTTATAAGATTTCAAAATTAGATAGTATGAAGATGTTTAGAAGATTATTTTTGATGCTCTTGTGCGTGGTGCCGATGGTGGCAATGGCGCAGACAGAGCAGGTTGTAAAGTGGAAGCACTCCGTAGCCGACAAGGGCAACGGACTCTACACTGTTGAGTTGAAAGCCGAGATTGGCGAGGGTTGGCACATCTATGTCACCGACCCTGCAAAGGCATTCAACCCTACAACTTTCGAGTTCGCTCCAAGCGAGGGCGTTACCGCAGAGGGCGATTTGCGCCCATTATCGAAGGCTCACATCGAGAAGGATGAGTTGCTGATGATGGAGATTGGTCAGTATGACAAAGAGGCCGTTTTCGAGCAGGATTTCAAAGCCGAGAAGGGTGGCGAAGTAAAGGTGAAGGTGTCGTATCAGGCGTGCAACGAGGGCTCGTGCCTCTCCCCTACCGACGAAGAGTTTGTAGTAACACTTGGCGAGGTTGCTCCAACCGCAGAGGTTAAGGCGGTGAAAGATGCCGCTGGCACAGGCTCGTTGTGGTCGCTCATCATCGAGGCTATCTTGTGGGGCTTTGCAGCATTGCTCACCCCTTGCGTATTCCCTATGGTGCCGATGACCGTATCGTTCTTTATGAAGAATAGTGGCTCGGTGGCTCGTGGTCGCATCAACGCTTCGTTGTATGGTTTGTTTATCGTGGCACTCTACACGCTCCCAATCGCTATACTTATTATTATTACACGAGTATTGGGTGGCGATAGCGTAACAGCCGACATCTTCAATTGGCTTGCAACACACTGGGTACCAAACCTCATCTTCTTTGTGGTATTTATGGTCTTTGCAGCATCGTTCTTCGGTGCTTTCGAGATTACCTTGCCAAGCGCACTCGTAAACAAGAGCGATGCGCAGTCGGATAGAGGCGGTATCGGAGGTATCTTCTTTATGGCTCTGACTTTGGTGCTCGTATCTTTCTCTTGCACAGGTCCAATCGTGGGCTCGGTGCTTATCAAGTCAACCTCGGGTGAGGTGTGGTCGCCAATCATTACTATGTTGGCATTCTCGACCGCTTTTGCACTGCCATTTACCCTCTTTGCATTCTTCCCTTCGATGTTGAAGAAGTTGCCAAAGAGTGGCGGTTGGCTCAACTCCGTAAAGGTAGTTTTGGGCTTTGTCGAGGTGGCTCTCGGATTTAAGTTCCTAAGCGTTGCCGACCAGGTTTACCACTGGAATCTGCTCGATCGTGAGGTCTATCTCGCAATCTGGATTGTGGTATTCTCGTTGCTCGGCTTGTACCTCTTAGGCAAAATTAAGTTCGCTCACGATAGCGAGATGAAGCACCTCTCGGTAGGTCGCTTGGCGTTGGCTATCGGCGTATTTACCTTCGTGGTATATATGATTCCTGGTATGTGGGGCGCACCTTTGAAGGCGTTGTCGGGCTACTTGCCACCGCTCTCATCGCAGGACTTCGTGATTGGTCAGGGCGCAGCCGTAACTACCTCACACTCAGAGGGCGGAGCAGATATAAATGCACCGAAATATGGCGACTTCCTCCACCTTCCACACGGCTTGAAGGGCTTCTTCGATTTGAAGGAGGCGGAGGCATACGCAGCGAAGGTCGGAAAACCGATATTTATCGACTTTACGGGTCACGGTTGTGTGAATTGCCGTGAGATGGAGGCACGAGTTTGGGCAGACCCTACCGTGCAGCAGATTTTGCGTGACGAGTATGTAATCGTGGCACTCTATACCGACGATAAGATGTCATTGCCTGAGAGCGATTGGGTAACCACCGAGAGTGGCAAGGTATTGAAGTCGTTGGGCAAGGTAAATGCCAACTACGCACTCACTCGCTTTGGCGTAAATGCCCAGCCATACTATGTTTTGCAGGGCAAAAATGGTGAGGTTTTGGGCGAGCCACGAGGCTACGACCTCTCGGTTGAGGGCTTTGTGGAGTTCCTCCGCAAAGGCGTTGAGGAGTACAAGAAATAGTTAGGAGTTAGGAGTTAGGAGTTAGGAGTTAGGAGTTAGGAGTTAGGAGTTGAGAGTTGAGAGTTGAGAGATTCCCACGCTCGTTTCACTCGCTCGGAATGACGACTCATACTTTCACGCAACCTATCAAGCAGTTGCAAACTGTGCCTCCTATTAAGGGCATAGCCCGCCTCCTATCAAGCACCGGAGGTGCGCCTCCTATTCTCGTTGCGCCGTAACGAGGGTAGGAGTCCGCAAAACCAAAAAGAGTTGGGCAAAACGCTCAACTCTTTTTTATTCCTCTTTTTCGGCATATTTATTCGCCTTTTCACTCGTGTACACAGGCATAATACGCATACGCACGACGAAAAAAGAGCCAAAACATAAATTTTTTCAAAAATTATTCGTATCTTGCGCCCAAATTATTGAAATTTCATTTCAAACTATTTAATAACTATTTTTATGAGAAACTTTTTCACAAAGATGATGGTTATCGTAGCGATGCTCTTTGCGGGTAGCGCATTGATGACCGCTTGTACCCCTGACCAGGGTGACGATTACAAAGGTCCTCCTGTATTGGAGGTTGGCGAGCCTAATGTTATCAACGCTATGAAGGTTGAGATTCCTCTCAACGCCAAGAAGTTGACTTCGATTGGCTACAAGCTCGTTGCTGAGGGCGAGAACGCTCCTGCAAGCGCAATGATGGTATTCCGTAGCGGTAAGAAGATCGACGGTTGTCCTTCGATGCTTACACTTACCGGCAATGATGGTCTTGACCTCGGCAAGAAGTTCACACTTTATGTCGTAGCAACCATCTCGGATACCGAGTTCTACAACAATGGCGAGATGCTCACTGCTGAGTTTACAACCCCAAACGACTATGCAGATGACTTCGTATACATCAAGCGCACAACTTCGGAGGGTGCCGACATTGTTGTCAATATTCCGGAAGAGGTTAAGCAGAAGGGCCGCCGTATCAAGTGGGGTATTGCAAATATCGCTATGCTCAAATATTATGGAGATGCACCAACACCGGAGAAGTTGTTCACCAACGACCAGATGTACCCTGCACTTCTTTTCAAGAACGATACTACTCTCAATATCAACCACTACAACATCTATCGTCGCAACGAGAAGGGTGAGATTGGCTACTACTACTTCGCTGGTTACAACGCTAATGGCAACGTAATCATCGATGAGTGCTCTCCAAACGACCCTATGGTAAGCACCGGCGAGGCAGAGCCTGTAACATACTACCAGCACTTCCAGCCGGGTGAGCCACTCGTGCTTATGTTGTCTGAGGTAGATTATGCAGACTGCCCTTACCTCGCAGCATTGGAGGGTGATGCTTATGTAGAGCACTTGACAAATCCAACCTGCGGACACCTTCACCCAATGATCGATTGGAGCTGGGGTCCAGGTTGGTATTGGTATCCATACGACTATCAGGCATACATTGAGGAGGTTAACGGCAACCGCGATCCTGGCGAATTGCCAATGCCTGGCGTAGGTGGTGGAAATGCTCCAACCATCGATTTCGACAAGTTCTGGCACGAGGGCGCATTTTACAGAAAACTCGAATTTACACTCCCTGGTCCAGATAAGTTCGAGACCGGTTCGGTGATAGTTAACACATCGGGGTTGAAGACCGACGGTGGTAAGATTACCTTCACTCCAACCGGTGACACTTTTGCATATTTGGTAACCGTTTGTGCTGATAGAAGTGAGGTTAATGCAGGTTACTTCGACCTCTTGAAGTATGTCAACAACGACCCATCGCTTTTGCAGTGGCTCACCACTTCGGAGGTTGGTGCGTACTTGGGTATCTATCCATTCTACACTTCCGAGGGTACTGTTGTATTGGATTTGGCTAGCTCGGTATATTCTGGCGACATCAAGGCCGGTATGAAGTACCACGTCATCGTGAATGCTGTTCCTGGCAAGATGCAGAATGGTGATATGGCTCTCGACGTTTCGAAGCAGGCGTTCCAGCACATCACCTTCACTTTGCCTGAATACAAATTGCCAGAGCCAGAGCTCGTAGTAACTGCTTACGAGTCGTACTCGCCATACAAGGTTAAGTTCAACATCAAGAACCCTAATTACGAAACTTTGCCTGTAAAGAAGGTTGTTTACGCTGCTAACGAGACTCGTGAGTTCTCATCGTATATGGCAACTTACGGCTACACCTACGAGGATATCGTATTAGCGAATGACGGTTATGCTAACCTCACTGAAGCAGAGGTCGAGCAGGTCAACTCGGATTTCGGTTACGATATGGAGTTTGAGGTATCTGCAAACACCCGCTTCACTCTCGCAGCTATGGGCTGGAATACAGAGGGTCGTCCAAGCACTATCGGCGAGGGCTCAAAGGCTGTTGCCGAGGCTATTTCGACAGACATCCCTAGCGCAGACCCTCTCGATATGACCAAGCTCAACGCTTTGAAGGGTGACTGGACAGCAACTGCTACCGTTAAGACTTATGACTATAACACCGGTGGCACATCGTCGGCACAGAAGAGCTGGAAGGTTACTATCGGTGATTTGAGCACAAACAACTCTCTCTCGGAGGCTGACTATGCAGTATTCGAGGCTGCGGGCGTAAACAAGGCTGCCGCTGATGCTTACCTCGCACAGTTCAATGAGTTGGCTGCAAACTACAACGCATCAGTTCTCGGTCAGAACCGCGTTCTCTGCCAGGGTTGGGATCTCTCGGGCACTCGTGAGACCTCTACCGCTTCGCCTTGGGATCTCTTCTTGATGCCAGACTACAACGCATCGTTGGTTGATTACCTCTTCAACGACTTCGGTCCTAAGTGGTTCTTGCAGACCGATGCAGATGGCAACATCTTCGTTCCTGTGAACTACAATGTTATTCAGCCTATGATGTGCTGGTACAATGGTATGGATCACTACTTGTGTAGCGGTAACTACGAGAAGGGTTATGCAAACTACATCAACCCGGCAGACCCTATGGGCGTTCAGTCGGTAGGTATTCCTGTTGAGATTTCGGAGGACGGCAACACCGTAACCCTCAAATCGGTAACTATCAAGCCTGAGAACGAGGAGATTCAGCTCTACCCTACTATGGTATACGATGCACAGGGCCAGCTCGCATTCTACAACCCTTACGTAATGTCGGAGGTTGTATTGACCAAGGGCTGGAATGGTGGTGCAACACCTGCTCCTGCTAAGGCCTCTTCGAGCAAGCACCTCTACGGCAAGAAGGTTGTAAATGGTGGCGACTTCAAGAGCCCTGCAAAGGTTTACAGCCGTACCGTATTTGCTCCTGCAACAAAGAAGGTTGAGAAGACTACCGTTGCGAACATCAAGTTCCCAACCAAGGAGGAGATCCAGAAGAACCTCGACAAGATGATGCAGAAGTACAACCGTACTCTTCGTTAATAGTTGCAAACTAATCGCACCTTGGGAGCCTTCCTCGGCGAAGGCTCTCGGTGGGGCGACATTTAAGAGATATTAAACTATGAAAAGAATTTTTTCGCTTATATGCCTCGCTTTGGCGGTCTCGTTCGCCTCGGCACAGCAGCTTCCCGATGTAAAGGTCGAGACAGCGCAGGGCAAGATTATCTCGGTGCGTAACCTCTCGCAGGGCAAGCCGTTGATTATCGCCTATTGGTCGATTGCGTGCAAGCCTTGTATTCAGGAGCTGAACGCCATCAACGACTCGTTGGCAGAGTGGCGTTCGGAGACTGATGTCGATGTTATCGCCGTATCGGTGGATGATGCTCGTTTGAAGGCTTCGGCAAAGGCTATCGCATCGTCGAGAGGCTGGGAGTTCATCTGCGTATACGACGAGAATCAGGAGTTGAAGCGTGCGATGAATGTATCGCTCACACCGCAGTCATTCGTGGTGGATGCAGAGGGCAACATCATCTATTCGCACTCGGGTTACACCCCGGGTAGCGAGCAGGAGTTGTTCGACAAGGTTTTGGCTCTCAAAAAGAAAAAGAAGTAACAGATGAAGCGATTAACTCTCATTTTGGTGGGCGTAGTTGCGCTCACGCTCTCGGCTTCGGCACAGCAGGTACTTGGCAATGGTCAGGTGTCTGGTAGCTTGGAGTCGTCGTCTATTTACTACACCCCCGACAAGAAGATTGAGCGCCCCGAGGACCACTTCGGCTCGAACAACTACCTCAAAGTCGATTATGCGAATGGTCGCTTCTCGGCGGGTATTCAGATGAACGCCTTTATGCCGGCATTGCTTGGCTACGACGCATACAAGGATGGCAAGAAGTTCTACCTCGCTTCGAAGTATATTCAGTGGCGTGACAAGAACTTCGAGGTATTGGTGGGTGACATCTACGATCAGTTCGGAAATGGTCTGATTTTCCGCTCGTTCGAGGATCGTCAGCTCGGTATCAACAACTCGCTCGAAGGTGTGCGTGCAGCATACAGCTTCGGTCGCTATGTAACCGTAAAGGGTATGTATGGTCGCCCACGACTCTACTCGGAGTACTCGAAGACTTGGGTGCGTGGCGCCGATTTGTCGGTGTCGTTGGCAGAGATTATCAAGGCTTCGGCTATCACTTGGAACATCGAGGGTTCGTATGTAAATCGCTATCAGAGCCTCGACCAGGCACCTGACTACTTGAAGGAGTATGACGATTCAACATTCAACCCTGTGACAGGCGAAATGCAGACCTATCTCGAATCGTTCGGCATCAAGCCAAACCTCAATATGTACTCGGGTCGTATGAACTTCGGATGGAATGGTTTGACCGTTAGCGGAGAGTATGTTCACAAGAGCAAGGATTTGACACACCCAAGTAGCACTTCGACCACAAAGGGTTGGGCTGCGATCGGAGAGGTTGGTTACAACTACAAGACATTCAGCGTGATGGGAACATTCCGAGCACTGAACAGTATGGTTTCGATGGTGGATATCTTCGTACCAAGTGCGAGTGCTATCAACCAATGTGGCGGTAATACAATCAACTACATCCCTGCTTTGACTCGTCAATACACCTATATGCTCACAAACCTCAACCCTTATCAGGTTAAGGCAAATGGCGAGTTGGGCGGTCAGATCGACTTGTGCTACTCCTATCGTAGCAAGGATAACCGCTACCGCTATTGGAATTTCCACGCCAACTTCTCGACCTTCTACTCGTTGCAGCCACTCGCATCGAATGGTGGCAAGCGTATGCTCTATTGGCGAGATATCAACTTCGATGTCGAGCGTCAGTGGAACAAGAAGTGGAAGTCGGTGTTGCTCTACTCGTTCCAGGACAATGCGGACAAGCAGGCGCACATCTTCGTTGGCGATGTCACGCACAAGTTCAACCGTAAGACATCGCTCCGTTTCGAGGTGCAGTACCTCCTCTCGGGCGACGACAAGAGCGAGTGGGACGGCATACATAGCGAGGGTGATTGGGTTGCAGGACTCGTAGAGTTCAGCCTTGCACCTCGTTGGAGTTTCTATGTTCAGGATATGTATAATATCGGACAGAGCAAGACTCACTACTACAACGGCGGTTTCAGCTACACCTACAACCGTACCCGTGTGCAGTTGAGCTATGGTCGCAACCGTGCTGGTTACATCTGCTCGGGCGGTGTTTGTCGCTATTCGCCGGCTTATACAGGTGTAAATCTTGTATTGACTTCGTCGTTCTAAGCAAAGAAAACACAAACAATTAAAAACAATAAACGATTATGAAAACATTAAAGACATTAGCACTTCTCCTCGTTGGAGCATTGGCTTTCGTTGGTTGCGAGCCAGTTGACAACGGTGGTAATGATGGCAAGAAGAGTTTTATGCTTGTTGCAGACAAGACTACTATCTACGACAATGGTATCGATGGAGCAACCTTCACCGTCTACTACGATGGTTTGATTTTGGATAAGGGTTACGAACTCTACATTGGCGAAGGTGCCGAGATGGTTGCCGGCAACAAGTTCACCTCGACCACACAGGGTACATTCGAGATTTGGGCAGCTTACGGAGCAGCTATCTCGAACACCGTAAACATCAATGTTGTTGCTACCCCACCGCCAGCACCGGCTGCACCACAGGATAACAACCCTTCGAAGACCAACTTCGTTCGTCGTACCTTGCTCACACAGTTCACAGGTACAGGTTGTGGCTACTGCCCACTTATGATGAACGCTCTTCATCAGGTTTTGACCAACGATGTCTATGGCAACAAGGTTGTTGTTGCAGCGGCTCACCTCTACAACGATAACGACCCTTGCTGGTTGGCCGAGGCTCAGACCTTGGATAACGCTCTGGGCGTAGAGGGCTTCCCAAGCGTATACTCAGACTTGAATAGAAACGGTTATGGTGATGCAAGCTTTGCTGCTTTGAAGAAGTGTATTGACGATGCACAGGCTCGCACTACTGTAAAGGGCGGTATCGCAGTAAATTCGGCATACCACGCTGAGGAGGAGTATATCGTTCTCAATGCAACTGTTAAGGCAAAGGAGACCACCGAGTTCCGTATTGGTGCTTGGTTGTTGGAGGACAACATCTACGGCAAGCAGAGTGTTTATCCGGATCCATACAAGGGTACAGGCGAGTTGATTCAGCCTCTCGAAGGTGTGAACTTCAACAACCACAACAACACTATCCGTTTGGCTGACAGCAAGGCTACAAACACCGATTTCTCGGGCTTCTCGCTCGGCGTAATCGAGGCTGGTAAGACCGCTTCTCGTGAGTTTGCCTTCAAGTTGAAACCACACCACGACAACGCTAACGCACGCTACTACAACCACAATAACCTCCGTGTTATCGTATTCATCTCGACCAACGAGAATGGTAAGTGGTATGTAAACAATGTTGTTAAGTGCCCTAAGCACGGCTCGGTAGATTTCGAGTACGCAGAGTAAGCAACAAGTCTCTTGACAAAAAAAAATGCACAAGGCTTTCGGGCTTTGTGCATTTTTTTTAGCGGAAAACGGAAAACGGAAAACTTCTTTTTCTCAAAATCGTAAATTGTTGTGGAAATTTTGTGCTAAACGAGGGGACGAAAGCGCAGCATAGTTGACCTATGTGAGCATTTCGGCATCCGATGTGCAGTGCAAAATTTACCAACAAGAACTATTTTTTTAATTTTTTTTGTATTATATTTGCTTCGCAAAAATTTCTAAAAAGGATGTTGTTTTCCGATATTATATATGGTCCTATAAAGTCACGCCGATTGGGTATTTCGCTTGGCGTGAATTTGTTGCCGCTTCACTCGAAGTTGTGCAACTTCGACTGTATATACTGCGAGTGCGGTTGGAACGAGGATAATAGGGAGGATAAACCTCGATTTAATGCTCGTGAGGATATTCGTGAGGCTCTCCGCTCCACCCTATCGAAGATGTCAGAGGAGGGACAACTCCCCGATGTGATAACCTTTGCCGGCAATGGCGAGCCGACAATTCATCCCGATTTTGAGTCTATCATTGACGACACGATTGCTCTACGCAACGAGTTTGCCCCCGAGGCGAAGGTCTCGGTGTTGAGCAATGCCACACAGTTGCATCGTGAGGGTGTGCGCAACGCCCTGCACAAGGTGGACAATGCAATTTTGAAGCTCGATTCGGCATTTACGGCAACGGCAAAACTTATCAACAAGCCGCAAGGCGACTACTCGGTGGAGCGCATCGTTGAGCAACTCAAAGCTTTTGGCAACGAATTTGTCTTGCAGACGATGTTTCTGCGTGGCGAGTACAACGGAGCGTTGGTGAACAATACGACCGAGAGCGAAATTGAGGCTTGGTTGGCGGTAGTGGAGTATCTGCGACCGAGAAGTGTGATGGTCTATTCGATAGACCGAGCTACTCCGTGCCAGACCTTGGAGAAAGTTTGCCGAGAGGAGCTCGAAAAGATAGCCGAAAGAGTGCGAGCGCTCGGCATCGAGTGCAGTGCCGTATAGTTTCTCCGAACACTTAATTTGTTTTTTCAATGTACCATATAGAACCATATCTTTTAATTCCTTTTGTGGTGATGTTGCTCTCGATAGCGATAATGCCACTCGCATTCCCACGCTTTTGGGATAGGAATTTCAATAAACTCCTCTTTGTGCTTATCATCTCGGTGCCTACGGCAATGATGCTCTCACGAGCAGGCTTGGGCGAGAACTTGAAGCACCAGATGCTCTACGACTACATTCCGTTTATCGCCCTTTTGGCGGCGTTGTATGTCGTAACGGGAGGTATCCATATCAACTATACCACCACACCTCGCCCTACCGTAAATGCAGCGATTATGTTCATAGGTTACGGCTTGGCATCGGTGGTGGGTACTACGGGTGCAGCGATGTTGCTTATTCGCCCATTGTTGGAGATAAATCGTGACCGCTCATATAAGATTCACACCATCCTCTTCTTCATCGCAATGGTGGCAAACTGCGGTGGTGTCTTGACTCCGCTGGGCGATCCGCCATTGTTCCTGCTCTATCTGCGTGGTGCGGAGTTCTCGTGGTTCCAGACTCTCTTCCCACAGTGGGTATTCGTAGGCTCGGTACTGCTCTTTGTCTATGTGGTTATCGACACCTACATCTGGAAGCGCAAGGAGTTGATGGGTATTCGCCCTCGTACCGAAAGCGAGGAGGATGAGCCAATCAAGATTTCGTTCTCGGGTGCAGTGAATTTGTTCTACCTCTCGGGCATTTTGCTTGCGGTGGCATTTATCAACCCGCACGAGATTCCGGCAATGGCAGCCGAGGATGCACCTTGGTATATGCGTTTCTTGCGTGAGATTGTGCTTATGATCATCCTTTTGCTCTCGGTGGTATCCACTCGCAGACGAGTGCGCAAGAGCAACCACTTCTCGTGGGAGCCAATTACGGAGGTCGCTATATTATTTATAGGTATCTTCGTGACGATGACACCTGCTCTATTGTTCCTCAACGAGAACGCAGCATCGCTCGGCATTACCGCCCCTGCGCAGTTCTTCTACGCCTCGGGCGCACTCAGTTCGTTCCTCGACAATGCACCTACGGCGGTGGCATTCCACACTGTGGCAGCAGCATTGCCTGTGGCAGATGGCACACCTATTATGGCTGGCGTGTCGGAGCCTCTCCTAACCGCCATAGCACTCGGCTCGGTATTGTTTGGAGCGATGACCTACATCGGCAATGGTCCTAACTTTATGGTCAAGGCGGTAGCCGAAAACGATGGCGTGCGTATGCCGTCATTCTTCGGTTACATCTTCAAATTTTCGCTGATTGTTCTACTGCCAACCTATATTTTGATGGCGATGATATTCTTCTAAAAAATGGTTGAGAAAATTCTCAACCATTTTTGCTATTAGCCCTTGGCTATTAGCTTTTTTAGTTTTGCGAACTCTGACGCTTGTTACGGCGCAACGAGATAAGAGGTTGTTAGGGGTTGTTAGAGGAAGTTAGGGGAGCGCTAAAAGTCTATTTGCCATTAGCTTTTTTAATTGATAATTGAGAATTATTTTTTTAATTCTGCATTTTGCATTTTGCATTCTCAACTCTCAACTCTCAACTCTCAACTACTCACTACTCTCTACTCACTCCTAACTACTCACTAATAAAAGAGGTGTTCGACCAGGATTTTGGCACCGATAAGCACCAAAACGATGCCACCGAGGAGCTCGGCGCCGTGCTTGTAGCGGTTGCCGAAGATATTGCCGAGGTGCAAGCCAAAGGCGGAGAATAGAGCCGTAGTCACGCCGATAAAGGCTATTGCCGACCAAATATCGACCTTCAAGAACGCCAGCGACACGCCAATCGCCAACGCATCTATGCTTGTTGCGATAGCCAGCACAAGCATCGTCTTGAAGCGAAAGTCTGCTCCCGTTGCATCCTCCTCGTCGCCACCTGCGAGGGTGTCGTAAATCATCTTTCCGCCAATCAGAGCCAGCAGAGCAAAGGCTATCCAATGGTCGTAATGTTCGACTATCGATGCGAAGTTCGCCCCCAAAAAGTAGCCAACAACGGGCATCAGCGCCTGAAAACCGCCAAACCACAACGCCACCGATGCGTAGTGCTTCAGGCGCAGTTGTTGCGTAGCCAAGCCCTTAGCTATCGACACCGCAAATGCGTCCATCGACACTCCGATTGCAAGTAGTATGATATCCAAAAACGACATATCGCTATTGCACTACAACACTCTGCACGAGGTCGGTGCCGAGATTTTTGTTTATCGAGCGCACCAACGCCTCACGCTGCATCATCAACTCGCTACGCACGATGCTCGATGCAACATGGACATAGAGCGTACCTCGCACAAAGCGCACCTGACGAGTCGATGCCGCCACCACCTCGCCCGTAACCTCACGCCACACATGGGGCAGTGAGCCTTCGGCAATCTTGCGTGCCACATCGGGGCTCTTGAACAAAGAGTCCAACAGTGCGCCTATGGGTTGTGCTTTGGTGCGTTTCATCGCCTACTACTCCTTTAAGACCGTACCATACGATACATTAAACAACTTATAGCTGCAATCCGCCTTGCCGAGGATATTTCCCATACGCTCGCCATTGCAGTCGGTGATAATCACCTGACCGAACTCGTCGCCCTTGACCAACTCGATAAGGCGTGATACTCGGCTCTCGTCGAGCTTATCGAACAAATCGTCGAGCAACAATATCGGTTTCTCGCCACACGCCTGCGCAATAATGCGGTATTGAGCGAGTTTCAACGCTATCAAAAACGACTTCTGCTGACCTTGCGAGCCATATTTACGCAGTGCGAAGCCACCAATCGAGAAGCGCAAGTCATCTCGTTGCACTCCGCAGGTGGTGTAGCCCATAACCCTATCTCGCTCACGAGAGGCAAGGAGCAACTCCTCCAAAGTGGCGTTGTTCAGTTCCGAGCGATACTCCAACTCTACCTGCTCGTGGTCGTCAGACAATGCTCGGTAGTACTCGCACACCAACGGATAGAGCAACTCGGTAATCTCCAAACGGGCCTTATGAATCTTTGCCGCTACGGGTGCCATCTGCGCATCGTAGATGCGGAGCATCTCCTCGTCGGAGCCGATTTTGAGGTAGCTGTTGCGGTTGGCGAGGGCGGTGTTGTAGCGCATTGCAGCGTCAAGATAGCTCTTGTCCAACTGCGAGATAAAGGAGTTTATGTAGCGACGGCGCTCCTCTGCCGAGTCGCTGATAAGCGACGAATCGGCAGGCGATACGATAACCACCGGTACCAAGCCGATATGGTCAGCCAAACGCTCGTAGACCTTGTCGTTGCGCTTTACGACCTTTGCTGCACCACGCTGATAGGAGCAAACCACTCGCTCGTGGCGGTCGCTGTCAGTGCGGTAGTCGCCCTCCAAGACAAAGAACTTCTCGCCGTGACGCACGCACTGCAAGTCGGTCATCGCCAACGCCGACTTACACATCGAGAGGTAATATACCGCATCGATGATATTGGTCTTGCAGGTGCCATTGTCACCCACGAAGCAGTTGAAGCCCTTGTCGAGCTCCAACTCCTCCTGTGCAAGATTCTTGAAGTTAAGTAACGAAAGTCGTGACAGATACATTTTTCGCCCGTGTGTTAAATTAGTAACCGACAATATAATCTGCGTAATCGCTCCAATACTGCGTCGTCTTGTATGTATCGACACGACTCGATGGAACTTTAATTGTAAGGTCTACAGTCTGCGAAATCGGGAACATCTCCGTTGCACCTGTTGGCGGTGTAGAGGCTCCACAAGTGATGGTCAGAGCACCAGCAATACGATAAAATGCATTTTCACCGATAGACTTAATATAAGAGCCGAGATCGACCTCTGCCAACGCAACGCAACCGTAGAATGCTCTGCTGTTTATGTATAAACCACTGCTTATACTACTTGGGATAGTGAGCGTTGAGAGATTATGACAACCCTCAAACGCACTATCTCTTATGGTGATTTGATATCCGGCATCATTAAATTTGACACTTTCCAATGCGGTACAGCCTTTGAAGGCTTTTCTGCCGACCGACATAGCCGAATTATTCTGCGTACCTACTACAATCTGCTTGAGACTTGTGCAACCCTCGAATGCCGAGCTACCGATGGTGTTGGCAAACTTGCCATCTGACAGGGATATGGTAGTGAGGTTTGTGCAACCATAGAATGCCCTTGTACCTACACTAATCGTATACGAATACGAGTACGAGTAGTGCGATATAGAGGTTAGTGCGGTACAACCCTCAAAAGCACTCTCTCCAATAGATGCCCTATAGAGGGAGGATATAGTTTGAAGTTTTTTACAGTTGCTAAATGCACCTGAACCTATCAAAGAAAGGTTTCTCACTGTTTCAAGATTTGGGCAACCCTCAAAGGCAGAGCTGCCGACCTCTTTGCGGTTAGCAGATATAGATGTAATGCTACTACAACCCTTAAAGCAGTGGTCCGGGAATGACTCTATACCCATAGTTTGTGCATCAATCTCGGTTACCTCACTGCCATCGAGATAGAGCGCAGCATTTGCAATCGAAAGAGGATTGTAACAATCGTGTTTTATTTTGCACCACTTGGCAATATCCGAGATATCTACTCGTTTGAGCGAGCTACAACCAAAAAACGCCCCTGAATCTATGGCTGTCAAGGTAGATGGCAATGTTATGCGTGCAAGCGATGAACAACCTTCAAAGGTAGAGCCCCCAATAGTTTTAACACCTTCCGGAATGGCTATCTCTTTTAGCGCAGTACAATTATAGAATGCACTGCTTCCAATCGTACGGACCTTAGCAGGAATCTCTATGCTTTGGAGTGCTGGGCAATAACGGAATGCATTACCGCCAATCTCTCTTAAATTAGATGGCATCGTAATAGTTTCCAACTTATCGCAAGAGTAGAATGCATCATCTCCGATACTCTCAACACCATCTGGAAGTGTCACGCTTGTAAGACGGTCACAATTACTAAAAGTGTAACTCTTTATAGCCTTTACACCCTCCGGGATAACAATATCCGTGATATAATCACAATTAGTAAAAGCACCCTCGCCTATTTCGGTTACTGACGATGGGATGTTAAACGCAGATGTTGCACAATCCTGAAATGCGTAGTCTCCAATACGCTCCAAACCCTCCGGAAGGGAGATGGTGAAACCGTCATTGTAGTAGCAGCCCCTAAACGCAGCATTTCCGATGCTTTTAACAGTCGAAGGGAGATATACTGCGGTCGCACTCATCCACACGCTGTATGATGTCAGCTCTTGGTCTGTCAGCGCAGTCATTGTGCCATTGAAGGATACTCTACCCTCACCCCTCTTATCATCGAAGGTGTGCTCGGCAATCGGCACATCAAACAGATCGTCTGTCAGATTGAGCATCTGCGAACTCTCGTAATATAGCTCTCCTGCGCTACCCTGAACGACCGTCAATGTAGCATTAACATTACTGTCGCCATTAACTTCAAGAGTTATGGTCGCAGTGCGTCGCTCGTTCGATGTGTTAGGCTGAACACTAAATTGCAAGTATTGTGAAGTGGAGATATTACCGTCACCACTCGTCTTGCTAATTGTCAGCCAAGTGGCATCGGTCGAAGCCACCCACGCATTTTCCGACAAGAATCTAACAGAATAGTTACCTGCCATATTGCTTACCGAATAGTCCGCCGTGTCGTAGAAATGGAGCTCCGGACGGCCGGTCTGCTTTATCGTTACGGTAAGTTTTTTGTTGGTATATCCCGACTCCGTGCATTGGATTACTATTTCGGCACTTCTATCAATCTCCGACATATTCTCCTTGATGGTTGGGCGGAGATTGATGTATCCTGGTGTATATTTATCGGAAGATGTGTATTGAGCGGTTTCCAACTCTATCCAATCGGCTTTGCAAGTAGCCTCCCAAGAGAGAGATGAGGAGACAGATAAAGAGTAATTACTTATTCCTTTGTAGCCAAACCCGACCTCTGTTTTGCTTACTCTCCACACAATGTTCCACTTCAACTGCTTTACTTCGATATAATAATTTTGACCTGCGCCGTTAGCTTCGCTGTTAATGGTAATACGAGCAGTTCGATCCCATTCATTAGGGTTAGGAGCAATGGTCATTCCGATGGTTACATATGCATCGCCATTGCCCTTGCCGCTATAACTGCTCTTGTTGTTTAACTTTATCCAATCAGCAGATGAACTAGCCTTAAAATCGGCATTCGACTTCACATAAAGTGAAACTGTTTTGCCTTCGTCAGGGGCTGTATATGATTGGGTATTATTCTCTTTCTCGATATAAGCACTGATGGTTGGGCGACCTCCACCCTGCGTTACGGTAACGCTCTTGCTGTACGACATACCACCTGCAAACCTTGGGTCGTTGGCAGTCAAAGTAAGCTTGCCGGTACGCTCGGTGACGGTTGGGTTGGCGGTGGTGGTGATGGTGAATGTTCCCCTCGAATCGCCGTCAAAGCTACTCGGTACGACTATCCAATCGCAGTCGGTAGACATCTCGACTCTCGACAATGCGTTATAACTAACAGTGAAAGAGTTGTTATCGACACCCTTAATATAGACTCTCTCCGGCGAAATGAGCACAAGTGGCTCGTAATCGACCACCTCCTGATACTCCGAGCAAGCGGTTGCAACCATTGCAACCATACCTATAATAAATGTAAATATCTTTTTCATTCTTTTTGTGCGCTATTAGAAGGTGAAACCAAGGTGAAGATCTATGCCCCAACCCAATCCACTGCCAAATGTAGCGGTCATAGGGGTGACTTCAATTATTTCAGGTCGTTGGAAGAGTGTTGCTCCCACTGCCACATAGACGGAGTGCTTCGGATTGATGCGGAAATCGACTCCCAACTGTGGATTGACAAATATGGCACTTGTCTTATACTTTACTATCTGGTCGAAGGCAACAAGAATCTCTCGTCTGGTGGAGAACTGATAACCTGCCGACAACGCAAAGAAAGGCGAACAACGGTTGTTTATAAAGTTGGTGCGCAAGTAGGCATATACCGGAACATTCCACGAATTAGGCGACAACTGCTGCTCTCGGCGATCCCATTCGTAAGTCTGTGCGAGGTTGATACCCGTACCCACACCGAAGAATATGCAGTTGTTGGCTTGGTAACCACCAATATAGTGCAGACCTCCGCTCATCATAAGCGAATAGGAGTCTATCGCCCACGAAGCATCGACATAAGAGCGATAACCCTTCAATGAAGCCTCCTTCCACTTGGCAGCTCTCTTCTCTCGCTCCGCCTTCAAAGCCTGCTTTTTTGCGAGTTCAGCCTCCCTCTTCGCCTGCTCTTGTGCCGACTTTTCGAGGCGTGCAGCATCTGCTTGGGTATTAGCTACACCCTGCGTTTGTTGTTGCTGTTGCAGGGTCGCCAGGCGTGCCTGTTCTGCGGCTGCTCTCTCTGCTGCCGCCCTCTCTGCCGCAAGGCGCTTCTCCTCCTCCGCCTTAGCCTTTGCCTCGGCTGCCAGACGGGCTTTCTCCGCCTTCTCGGCTGCTGCCTTCTCGGCCGCTATGCGCTTCTCCTCGGCGATGCGAGCCTTCTCCTCGGCTGCACGCTTTGCCGCCTCTGCCTTTTCGGCGGCTGCCTTCTCAGCTGCAATGCGTTTCTCCTCCTCGGCTTTTGCCTTTGCCTCGGCTGCCAAACGGTCACGCTCTGCCTTCTCCGCTGCTGCCTTCTCGGCTGCTATGCGACGCTCCTCCTCGATGCGTTTGCGCTCCTCGGCCTCCAAACGAGCCTTCTCGGCTGCCTCTGCCGCCAATCGAGCCGCCTCAGCCTCCTCGGCTAAACGAGCCTTCTCCGCCTCGGCTGCTTTGCGAGCCTCCTCCTCGGCCTTTGCCTTATTCTCGGCATATTTCTTATCCACTTGGAGTCGTACAATCAGGTAAGAGCCATCTATCTCGACTTGTACCGAGAGGTAGCCCTCCTTGCTCACCTCGATAAACTTGGCATAGGGCGAAACCGTAATATTGAAGGTTCCGTCTGCCCCCGTAGATGCGCTACTGTTGAAACCAACGGCGGTGAGTTTTGCCTCCGCCATAGGGACTCCGTTATTGTCGAATACAATACCCTGCGCCGAGCGGGTATTCTGCGCCAAAAGAGCCAATGGCATAAAACAACATACTAAAAAGAGGAATATTCGCTTCATCTGCTTTTCAAAAATATAACATTCACGCAAAGATAGGAAAAATTTAGCAATTCACATATTTATGTGACACAAATAGAGAGCAATCGAAGAATAATTTGAGATTGCACAAAAAATTTTGTAAAAATTGTGGTTTATTGCACAAAAAATTGTATTTTTGTGAATTGTAAAGGGTTTTGCGCCCCGAAATCGAGAAATTATAAACTAAAAAACGAATACAATTATGACAAAGAAAATCGAAAATCAGGAGGAGATTGTTGTTGCCGAGGCAGTCAGCAAGACCGAGAAGTTTTTTGAGGAGAACGGCAAGAAGGTGATTATCGCCATCGTTGCTCTCTTGCTCCTCGTTGCAGGTGGTTACGCCTACAAGTATTTGGTAATGGACAAGAACGAGGTTGCCGCAGCCGAGATGATCGTTGCTGCACAGGACAACTTCGCAGGCGAGACTCCAAACTACGACCTCGCACTCAATGGCGACGAGGCCGGCGCAGGTTTCCTCGCAGTAGCCGAGCAGTATGGCTCGACCAAGGCCGGTAACCTCGCAAAGCACTATGCAGGTATCTGCTACCTCCACCTTGGCGACTTGGAGAAGGCTGCCGAGTACCTCGCAAAGTATAAGGCTGTTCGTGGCTTGGCTGCTGAGGTTGTAAATGCACAGAACCTCGGTTTGCAGGGCGATGTAGCAGTTGAGTTGGGCGACTATGCTAAGGCTGCAAAGTTCTTCGCAAAGGCTGTTAAGGCTTCGGAGAACAACTTCACCGCTCCGCTCTACCTCTACAAGCAGGGCTTGGCTCTCGCAGCAGCAGGCAAGGCAGAGGAGGCAAAGGCTTGCTACAAGGCTATCACCGAGCAGTATCCTAACTCGGTTGAGGCTCGTGATGCAGAGAAGCTCCTCTACTAAAAAGTTGTTTCGACGAATCATATAGGGCAGTCTTCGTGGCTGCCTTTTTAGTAGTTAGAAGTTAGGAGTTAGAAGTTAGGAGTTAGGAGTTAGAAGTTAGAAGTTAGGAGTTAGGAGTTTTAACTCTTTCGTCTCTCGTCTTTCGTCTCTCGTCTTATTTTTACTTATGATTGCAATTTCAGACATAAAGGTTGGTGTGATTGCGCTCGAAGGCTCGAAGCACGAGTTCGAGGCGTTGCAAGGGCTTGCGCTGTGCGGTGTCAAGCGTGAAAACATCGAGGTTAAGCATATCCCTTCGGCTTCGAAAGCGGCGTTGATGACCCTCTTCTTTGCAGAATATACCGAGGTCGACTGTGTATATATCGCTCTGCCCGAAGGGTTGGAGGAGGTGCGTGAGCGACTCGCAGAGTTGGAGTTGCAGTGCCGTATGCCGATAGGTACATCGCTCCGAGGTTTCGAGGATATTGGCGATATGCTCCGTATGGTGCAACTCCAAAGCGAGATGGTCGCCAAGGCCGATATGGAGATGCGTGGCGGAGGAAATTTTCGTCTGAACTAACTCCCCATATAAGAGTGTGTCCAAAAAGTTTTTTAGACACACTCTTTTTGTCGGAAGTTGTATAACAAGAGGGATTTCAAGGCTTAAACCTTCTTCGAAGGCTTTTGGTTGCTGCGGCTCGGCAAAACAAATTGGTTTGTTCTGCACTCTCCTTAATCGCAACCTTGCGTAGCCCGAAAAAGCGGAGTTTACTAGGCGTAAATGAGCATTTTGAGGGCAAGCGTAACGCAGAAATCACCTTGTTAGACAGCTTCTTTTTTTTTGCTCAGCGATATAGTTTTAGTTTATGGTGCTATAAAAATTATCAATTTGACAAATGATAAAAATTGTATTATCTTTGCAATAGAAAACAGAGAATAACAACCTTAAAAACTATAAAACTATGTTAAGCGAAAGATTACACGCAGCAATTAACGAGCAGATTAACGCCGAGTTATGGTCGGCATATCTCTACCTCTCGATGTCGATGGATGCCGAGGCAAAGGGCTACAAAGGTGTGGCAAATTGGTTCTATGTGCAGTGGTTGGAGGAGCAGGACCACGCTCACATTCTGATGAACTACCTCAACTCACGAGATGCAAAGGTCGAGTTGAAGCCTATCGCCGAGGTACGCACCGAGTGGGAGTCGGTTGCGGAGATGTTCCATGAGACTCTGCGTCACGAGAAGGTGGTGACAGGTCTTATCAACAACCTTGCAGCCATTGCTCACGAGGATCGTGATTTCGCATCGTCGAATATGCTTGTATGGTTTATCGACGAGCAGATTGAGGAGGAGGAGTCGGCACGAGATATGATTTTCGCTACGGAGGCCGTCGAGAACGACAAGTACGGAATGTATCAGCTCGACAAGGAGTTGGCAGCACGAGTATATACCCAGGCTTCGCCACTCGCTAAAAGTGAGTAGTTAGGAGTTAGGAGTTAGGAGTTAGGAGTTAGGAATTAGGAGATTGCCACGGCTTGTACCAAGCCTCGCAATGACGACTTCCTTCAGCGCACCCTATCAAGCAGTCGCAGACTGCGCCTCCTATTAAGGGCTTAGCCCGCCTCCTATCAAGCACCGCAGGTGCGCCTCCCATTCTCCCTGCGCCGTGATGAGTGTCGGAGTTCCCACAACCGAATAACAAAAAACATCGAGCTGAATGCTCGATGTTTTTTGTTAGTTTACAAATACTGTCTTAAAATATTGTTCGAACAACT
Source organism: Alistipes sp. (assembly GCA_017502025.1). GTDB lineage: Bacteria > Bacteroidota > Bacteroidia > Bacteroidales > Rikenellaceae > Alistipes. The sequence goes on from JAFVVS010000128.1 coordinate 33,784, forward strand.
TGCGGGCTCGGTCAAGTTGCTCAGGGGTATTCTCCTTCACGCCCTGCAACTTATACTCCTGACCCATAGCCTCGTACTTGTGAACTCCGAGGGTATGGTATGGCAAAATCTCCACTCGCTCCACCATCTCGAACTTGCCCAAGTGCTCGCCCAACGAGCGGATATCAGCTTCGCTGTCGCTATAACCAGGTACAAGCACATATCGCAACCAGAATGGCTTGCCATTGCGCTCCAACCACTCTGCCGTGCGCAGAGTCTGCTCGTTGCTGCGCTCGGTCAAGAGAAGGTGCTGCGATGGGTTGTGCTGCTTCACATCGAGCAACACCAAATCGACCAACGAGAGGAGTTCCTCGACCCACTCGTTCCACACCGAGCCATTGGTGTCGATGCAGATGTGGATACCCTGCTCCTTCAATCGCTTAACAAGCGGAATCAGCGCCTTCGCCTGAATGGTTGGCTCGCCACCACTGAAAGTGACGCCACCACGCTTGCCGAAGAATGGTTTTTCGCTCACTGCCTGCTCGACGATATGCTCCAAGTCGGTCTCTTTCGCCTCGCCACAGAGGTCTATGGTGTCGGGGTTAGCGCAGTAGAGGCAACGGAAGTTGCATCCCTGCAAGAATACCACCAATCGCAAACCAGGACCATCGAAGGTGCCAAGCGACTCGTATGAATGGACTTTAAGTTTCATAACATTCTTTGCTTTTAGCCATTAGCCATTAGCTATTGGCTCTTTATAAAACTGCCTCGGAGTTACCTCCAAGGCAGTTATCGTTATTGTATGTTTTCGTATTACATACGCTCATGGAAACTTCTTGAAATAACTTCAAGCTGGTGCTCACGGCTCAACTTGGTGAAGTTTACTGCGTAACCCGAAACACGGATTGTGAGCTGTGGATACTTCTCTGGGTGCTCCATTGCATCCATCAACATCTCACGGTTGAGGACATTCACATTGAGGTGGTGTGCACCCTTGGTGAAGTAACCGTCCATCATTGTTACGAGGTTCTCTACACGAGTTGCCTCGTCAACACCGAGCGACTTAGGAACAATCGAGAAGGTATTCGAGATACCATCCTGCGAGTCACGGTAGCGCAACTTTGCAACCGACGAGAGCGAAGCAACTGCACCGCACTTATCACGACCGTGCATTGGGTTTGCTCCCGGTGCGAAGGCTACGCCCTTCTCACGACCGTCAGGTGTAGCACCTGTCTTCTTACCATACATCACATTCGAAGTGATGGTCAAGAGCGACAATGTAGGCTGTGCGTTCTTGTAGATAGCGTGCTTCTTCAACTCCTCGTTAAAGAAGTATACGAGGTCAACGCCGAGGTGGTCAACACGGTCGTCGTTGTTACCGAACATTGGGAACTCCTTCTCAATCTCGAACGACTCGGTCAAGCCCAACTCGTTACGCTTAACTGTTACCTTACCATACTTGATAGCCGAGAGCGAGTCGAGTACAATCGACAAACCTGCAACACCATAAGCGAGGTTGATACGAGGGTTGGTGTCGATGAGTGCCATCTGCGCCTTCTCGTAGTAGTACTTGTCGTGCATATAGTGGATGATGTTCATCGCATCGTTGTATACACGAGCAATCTCAGCCAAAACCTTCTTGTAGTTCGAGAGTACCTCCTCGTAGTTGAGCAAGTCGCCCATTAAGGTTGGGATACCCTTAACCATCTGGGTGCCTGTAATCTCGCAACGACCGCCGTTGATAGCGAGCAACAACGCCTTAGCCAAGTTGCAACGAGCACCGAAGAACTGAATCTGCTTACCGATAGCCTGGTACGATACGCAGCAAGCGATACCGTAGTCGTCGCAGAAGCGTACCTCACGCATCAAATCGTCGTTCTCGTACTGAACCGACGAAGTGTCGATCGAAACCTTTGCGCAGAAATTCTTGAAGCCCTCTGGCAACTCAGGACTCCAAAGCACAGTCATATTTGGCTCTGGCGATGGACCGAGGTTGTAGAGTGTCTGCAAGAAACGGAACGAGGTCTTTGTAACCTTGGTGCGACCGTCGTTGAAACGACCACCGATAGCCTCGGTTACCCAAGTTGGGTCACCTGCGAAGATGTCGTTGTACGACTGCATACGGAGGTGGCGAACCATACGCAACTTGATTACGAACTGGTCGATCAACTCCTGGGCAAACTCCTCGGTGATATTACCCTTGTCGAGGTCATACTGGATGTAGATATCGAGGAACGACGATACATTACCGAGCGACATAGCTGCACCATCCTGCTCCTTAACAGCAGCGAGGTATGCCATATAAACCCACTGAACAGCCTCCTGAGCCGAGGTTGCAGGGCGAGTCAAATCCAAACCGTAGTACTCACCCATAATAGCCATATCCTTCAACGCCTTAATCTGGTCGGCTACCTCCTCACGAAGACGAATTGTAGCGTCGGTCATTGGCGAGAGGAGCGACTTCAAATCCTCCTTCTTTGCCTCGATAAGGCGGTTGATACCATAGAGAGCCAAACGACGGTAGTCACCGATGATACGACCACGAGCGTAGTTGTCAGGCAGACCTGTGAGGAAGCCCAACGAACGGAACGAACGAATCTCCTCGGTATAAACATCGAATACACCATCGTTGTGAGTCTTGCGGTAGTGGGTAAAGATCTCTCTTACCTTCTCGTCAACATCAACACCCTGCTCCTTGCAAGCACGAGATACTACATTGATACCACCGAAAGGCTTAATTGCACGCTTCAACAACTCGTCGGTCTGCAAACCTACGATAAGTTCATTCTCCTGGTCGATATAACCAGCCTTGTGCGAAGTGATTGTCGAAACGGTCTTATTATCGAGCGAGCGAACGCCACCGTTGGCACGCTCCTCTTCGAGTGCTGCGAGGCACTTATTCCAAACTCTCTTTGTACGCTCCGATGGGCCTGCCAAGAACGAGGCATCGCCATAGTACGGAGTGATGTTGGTCTGTACGAAATCGGAAACATCGATCTTCGACTGCCACAGACCGCTCTTGAATTCTGCGTGAATATTCTCCATAACTTAACCTAATTTTTATTGTCTATTCTATATCTGGGCGCAAAGGTACAAAAAAAGTCTGACTTTTAATTAAAAAAATTAAAAAATAAGAGTCATTTTTTCTTATGGCGGCATAAGGGAAAGTAATAGCTGCGAACTCCCACCCTCGTTACGGCGCAACGATTATAGGGGGCGCACCTGCGGTGCTTGATAGGAGACGGGCTATGCCCTCGATAGGAGGCGCAGTTTGCAACTGCTTGATAGGGTGCGCTGAAAGTTTTTAGTTTTGCGGACTCCGAAGCGTATCACGGCGCAGGGAGATAAGAGGTTGTTAGGGGTTGTTAGAGGAAGTTAGAAGTGCGCTGAAAGTTTTTAGTTTTCCGCTCTCAACTCTCAACTCTCAACTCCTAATAAAACGCTTTGTCGGAGTTAGTATTGTCGGTGATGATATCCTCGGTATAGGTGTAGCCGAAGCGGTCGGTGGCACGCACCTCGATATGGGTAGCATTCGGATTTTTCAGCGTATATCGCCACATCGTGTGGCAGGTGTTGTAGTTGTTATTCACCTCGCTACCCAAGTAGCCAAACAAGATGCCTATCGCCCAGAAATCACGACTGCTCACCACCCCCTCTGCCACTCGACGAGGGTTTGCCAATGAGCCATCGCCCACCAAATCGGTATATGCAGATTTGCTTGTGGCGTAGAAATGGCTCATCTCGCCCGTCTTCACACCATCCTCATAGACCTCGACCTTCCAGCTTGGGTCGGAGGTGAAGATATTGGCCAAGAGGGTATTATCATCGAATGGCAACTGATAGTAACCCATTGTGCCATACTTGTTTGTGCCCGTAGGCTCGGCACCTATAATGGTGGCACCACGATAGAGGCGCATCTGGTCGTCACGGGAGTTGGCACCCTGCTGGAAGCCCTTGTAGTACCAATCGACAACGCTATTATCTCGAACTTTCAGCACCTCATAGCCACACGGGGTGCCGTCACGGTGAATATTGCAACCTCTCATATCGTATCGAGCCGAAGCGATGCAGTGTTCGTACATCTTGTGACCCGTATTGTTCCAGACATAGTCATACGAGCGCATATAGTGGGTATGACCCGAGAGGATGTGCGACTCGGAGAACTCATCCAACAAGTTGAGCATCTCCTGACGATAGGTGCCATCGCCAACCTTGCCACCATTGATAATCGGAATATGGAAGCATATCACAACCATCTTATCCTTCGGCACAAGAGCCAAGTCGGACTTCAACCACTCGAACTGCTCGGCGGTAAAGGCGGTTTCGTAGTTCGACACCTTGACATTGTCCTTGTGGCGGACATTGCGCATACCTACGATATGCACATCGCCACGATTGAACGAGTAGTTTACAGGTCCGAAGCACTCCTCGAAACCACGCTGAATTTTCAACATCCAATGGCTGTTGCGCTCGTCGGGGAATACGGGGTTATTATCCGAATAGGAGATGTGGTCGTGGTTACCCATAACGGTAAATATTGGCATACCTATCTTGTTGTAAGCCAGCTCACTACGCATATCATCCATAAGGTGGGGCACACTACCCACCAGGTCGCCCAGCACAATGCCATAGCAAGGCATACCAAGCGATTTGGAGTGGGCATTTATCTCGGGTTGTGCTTGCGCTCTGAAATGGTCGAGGTGGTCCTGTCCCGTAGGCTGAGTATCGGCGATAGCGAATATCGAGAATTCTCGCTCCTTACCGCCCTGCAAACGCTTGAAAGTAAAGTCGTAGCGAGGCGATGAAGAGGGGTATTTTTGGAAGAAGGCAGGTCTTCCGAACTCATCAATCGGCACCTCCACATCCGACGGCATCGAGCAGTAGATATACCAGCTATCTCTGCTCATATCGTTTAGCTCGTAGTAGCCATTCTCATCGGTCGTAACCACCCTGAAACCATCGCTCACTGCCACCCCCTCGATAGGCGAGCCGTCGTCGTATCGGATATTGCCATATACCTTCTTATAAAATATATAGAGATCCTCCTCCTCGACCGTCAGCGGTTGGAGTGTCACATTGCTCTTCTCCTCGTAGGTTATGGTCTTAAATTCACGCACCAAACCCTTTGTGAGGGGTTTATCGGGTAGCCATATCGCCTTCATCTTACCGCCCGAAGCATCCATAAACTCGACACTGCACGACGACAGATTTACTGCCGGCAACGAGATATGGAGCACCTTTTCGGTAGTTGTCGAGAGCAAGAAATCGGCTGGCAGAGTGTATGTTACACTCTTTTTATTCGGCTCGGTCGCCACAATCTCTGCGCCCTTGCAATCGACCTCGAACACGCCCGCAATGGCGGCGTCGGCAGTAATTACGACCTTCTCCAATGCCGTATTCTCCTCCTTCGCCTTTATCGGAAAGCGCAAAATTGTTGCAAGATGATTTAACGCTACACTATTGCCGCTCTCGGCATATCCGCACATTGGCGCACTACCCTCCGAGAATGAGCCTTCGACATAGGTCTGCTCGGCAGGGAACTCCACCACAGCCTGCTCGGCAGTTGTTGCTTCGTGATATGGGTAGGTTACATGGTAGGGATGCTCGGGTGTGGGGTTTATGGAAAAGGTTGCACTCTTGCCATCCTCGCCAATCTCGATTGCCTCCGAGAGTGTGCCATTTACAACGATTTGATCGCCTTCGCTCCAATATACGGGGTAGATATCGCCAATCTTCGAGCCCAACGATGTGCGACTTTGCGATGCAAGTGTGGCGATAATACGATTTGTAGGCTCGGTGGTCGGTCTATTGTCGGGCGCACTATTATTGCAGCCCACAGCAAAAAATGCCGTAAGCAGAAGCAATGCAAATCGTTTAACAAAGGTCTTCATTTTTAACTATCAATCAGAAGTTTCTACTACCCTATCGCCCCTATAACCCCTATTGCCCCTATAACCCCTATGGGGTATGTGAGGAGTTCGGCTACCAAAGTGCGGTGCAAAAAGAACTCATCAGAACAAAATCCTGCACCCTAAAATCGTAAATGATGAGATTATTTTTGTGCCAAGCGAGGAGACGAACCCGCAGCATAGAAAACCTATGTGAGGAGTTCGGCTACCGAAGTGCGGTGCAAAAAGAACTCATCAGAACGATTTTAGCGACTCGAGCCACTCAATAGTTTCGTAAGTCAAGGTATCGGTACGGTCTTGCCACTCGTGACGACGAATATAGTCGCTTTTGCGCTGTTGGAGAAGTGCATTTATTGGGAACAACGGCTTACGCAAAGAGCGTTTCTCTACTCGTTGCGAAGGGCGAATGGTTCGGGTAAATACACTATCCTGCGTAGGGCGGCGAAGAGCCTCCCACTTGAAGCCATCGAGCTTCTTGGCTTGGGTTTCAGGGATTTTATCCATTGGGTAGAAGGTGTAGGTAGGGTTACCACGATAGGTGATACCTGTCACCTGCTGTCCCTCGATGTAGGAGGTCATATCGCCCGCCTCGATATATGCCATAAGGGTTATTTCGGGCGAGTTATCCTCCTGCATATAGTAGATGGTCTGCACATTACCATTCACATCGTTGCGATAGATTGCGTTATCCTTGAAATGCGCAGTCATCTCCTTACCTGCCACCTGGTTGTAGTGGGTAGTATCAATCTCGGCAACCATCATCGGCTTACCCTCGAAGTCGGCCTGAACAAGTTGGCTGTTGCGGGTACGAATATGCATAATCTCCGAGGTGATCTGGTTGCTACCGTTCCACAGTACAGGGAGTTTGTACATATTGATAACCGAGTCTATGGTTGTCATGGTGAGAGAGTCACAGATGGACTGCGCATCACTACGGAACATCTTCACTCGGCTGTATGCTCGAATTTCACGATAGAGTGAGTCGATATTCTCCGCCTTTTGTGCCTCCTCGGTAGGCGATGGCAACGGTTTAGGGAAGAGTATCTCGATAAGTGAGTCGAGGCGATGATGCATAATCGTGTCGAGTGGTCCGAACTCCGCCAAGAGTATCGAATCGACAATGCGCAACTCCGAAGAGTCCGCCATCTGGATATAGATTCCTCGCTTCTCCATTCGTGCCAACTTGCGACGCAACTGCTCGTCGGCACGCTCCTGTGCCTTGGCATTGAAGATGGAGTCACGAATAGCCCACTTGCGATACTGCTCGGTGCGCTTTGCCTGACGAGCCAAGCCTATGCGTTCGAGTTGGGCATCGAGCGAGTCTTGCTTTATGCGCTCCGCCTCCGCCTTCTCCTTGTCGTATATCGCCTTGAAGTAGGCTTTAACCTCCTTGACGGTCATAGTGTCGAACTTGGCAAGTGTATCGACCTTTGTGCTATCCACTTTTACGCTATCCACCTTTATGGTGTCGAGTTTGACGCTGTCTATCTTGATACTATCGAGCTTGACACTATCCTTTTTGAGGGTGTCAATCTTTATGGTATCGACCTTCAACGAGTCGGTTTTCAACGAGTCGGGAGCAAGTTTTGCCACTCGACGAAGGCTATCTTCGACAACCTTCAAGCTATCCTTTATGCGCTTTGCTCGCTCCTTCTCTATGCGCTTACGCTCAGCATCACGAAGACGGGCCTCACCCAGCAACTTCACATACAAGGCATTTCGCTCGGCAAGCATAGCCTTACGCTCCGCCTCACGACGGAGTTGTTCCTCCTTAATCTTCGCCTTGACAATCTTATTGACCTCGGCAGCCTCCTCTTTGAGCAACTTTGCCAAGAGGTTTGGTTGCGGATTTATCGTATCCTTAATCAGCGAGTCTATCAACTCCCTGCGCAGCTCTGCCTTCGACTTCTCAACCACAGGGACAACCTCAGGTGCCTTATCTGCCACCTTTATGCTGTCGGCAGTAGGGGCGGAAGGGGAATTAGGGTCGTTAGGGGCGTTAGGGGCGTTAGAGGCGTTAGAGGCGTTAGAGGCGTTAGAGGTATTAGGGGTTTGAGCAGAGTGCGTTGATTTCTGCTCGTGTTGTTGCATCTGCTCCGGCTTGTTCTGCTCCTGCTCGGCGTGCTTCTGCTGGCGCTTCTGCTGACGACGAGTAAACTCCTCTTTACGCTCGTTCTGCTTCTGCTGCATTGCCTGCTTTGCAGCCGCCTTTGCCTCCTTCAACGAATCGGTAGCAATACTCTTTGCGCCCTTCAACGAGTCGGCAGCAGCCAACTTCGCAGCCTGCTCCAACGAATCTTTGCGCATCTTCTCTATCTTCTCACGGATAGGATAGTGAGTATATACCCACATCGTATCCGAGCACATATAGACCGTATCGCTCTGCGTTGTGTCGTAGCTTATGAGCGAAGGATTCTTCGTAACAAAGACATTGCCCGGTTCCTTCCAATACTCGCCCCAATCGCCAAAGACAAGCATCTTCTGCGAGCGGTCGTCAATCTGGATATTGCGCTTCAAGACCACATAGTTGCTATCACGATAGTAGTCGAGCGAGTCGCACAACAACTCCTGGTCTTTTGTGAGGATATAACCATTTTTGGTGAGTTTGTAGAGCTGCTGACGCTTGTCGAACGAGCCACGGTCGGCATAGAGGTAGTCCTCCTCCTGAGAGCCATCGCCCTTATTCCAGATGTTGGTGCGGGTAAAGAACTGAGCAAAGTCGGTTTCGGTATTATAGACCACCGAGTCGCCCGTCATCTCGTACTCGTTATTACGCATCTGCACACGCTCCACGCAGATAATCTCGTGATCATCGGAATAGACATATCCCCTATCCGATTCGAGCATATTATCGCCACTTATAAGCACGCCACCACCCGAGTAGCGACCAATGTTTGTCTTGGTGTTGAACGAGAAGTTGTAGGTGAAGAGTGTAGCATCGCCATCCACCACCTTTACAATCTTCGAATAGACCTTTGCCTCGTTCGTGTCGCCGTTGTAGTCGGCTCTATCGCCGTAGATGTAGGTCGAGCCACGATTTATCAGCACATTGCCGAAGCACTCGATATGACGCTCGGAGTAGCGCACCGCACTATCGGCCGTGATAACCGTGCCGTTGTGATGTGCGGCGAAGTTTCCCACCACGACCATAATCTTACGGCCGTTATGCTCCATCTGCCAGCCCTCGTCGGACTTCATATCGACATAGTCACGCTTCGGAGTATTGCCCGAAATGGATGGTCGCTCCTCCTGTTGTTCGGTCGGGGTATGCGACAACGATGGCAGACCATTGCTTCCTGCAAAGACCAAACTCGCCAACGCCACGAGCAAAACCGATATGGCAACAACTCTTCTCTTCACGCCTATTTGCTATATTTTACCCAATTCTTGTTCGAGAAGTCGCCACCTCGGAACTCAGGTGCAATGTAGATATACATCGAGGCAATCTTCTTGTCGAGCCACGCCTTGAACTCCTTCTCCTGCTTTGCCGAGAGAGCCATCTGCTCCAAGCGCAGATAATCCTCGTCGAGCGAAGCATTGTGGGCAGGGATAACCTTCAACAACTTCACAACCTTGACCAACTCGTTACCCATCATATCGGTCGAACGGAACGGGTCCGAAATCTCACCCTCTCGCAAACGACGAATAGCGTTGTAGTCGTCGATACTCTTACCGCCCATTGCGCCAAAATCCTCCTTCAAGAACTTTGTGGCGGTGAGTTTTGCATCGTATGCCGAGTATCGCTCCAAGAGGTCGTGGTTGGTTACCACACCACCATTCTGCTTCGAGTGCTTATCGTCGGAGTGTCTGCGTGCAGCCTCCTCGAACGACAGGGAGTCCTTCTTTATGAGATTTACAATGCTGTCCAAATCTCGCATCGGAGCCAATATCTCATCAATCACAAATGTAGGACGAAGCAGTATGTGACGACAGTGGTAGAGCTGTCCCTTCTTGCCGATAAGTTGGATAAGGTGGAAGCCGAACTCCGACTCCACAACCTCCGATACTTGTCCCTCCTTCAACTCTGCCAACGCATCAGCAAAAGGTTTCACAAAACCTGCCAATGGTGCAGGCTCCAACTCGCCGCCCTGAATTGACGAGCCATCGACCGAGTACATACGGGCAAGGGTTGCAAAACGGGTTTTGCCTGTAACGATACGCTCACGCATCTCGATAAGGCGCTCACGAGTACGCAATTTTGCCTCCTTCATATTCTTCGGGAACATCGTAATCTGCGCATACTGATACTGCTCGGCAATAATCGGCAGCGAATCCTTGTCGATAGCGTTGTAGAAACGCTCCACCTCGCCAGGGACAATCTTTGTCTTTGACACTATGGTCTGCTGCATCGCCTGTGCATAGGTCTGCTCCTCGAATTGACGGCGGAAAAGGTCACGAATATGGTAGATCGCCATATGCGCCCTCTTCTCCAATGCGGTAATAGAGCCCTCACGGTCTATCATCGACTGCACTTGTTGTTCTACACGCTGCACAACCTCGCCATTGTTAATCTCCACCGAGTCAAGCAGTGCCTGATTGTAGAGCAATTTCTGCAACATCAAATTTTCGAGCGCCTCATCCTGCGCAGGGCGGTCCGAGGTGTAACCCTCCGAGCGACGCTGTTCGAGAATCATCTTCGCCATTTGCTGCACATCCGAATAGCTCACCGAGGAGTTACCGACAACGGCAACCACCTTATCAAGCATAACAAATCTCTTCTCGGCAACTACCACCGAGGCAACAACCAGCGTACAAATCAGTATGGATAGTATCTTTTTCATATTCTTAGCCATTAGCCATTGACCTTTGGTCTTCACTGCTCCGCTTCGGCAAAGTCTGCAAGCAGCCTATGCACTCAGCTTAATCGCAGCGGTAGCCATTTGCCATTAGCTTTTTATAATTTCTCAATTCTCAATCCTCAATTCTCAATCAAAAATCAGTAGATTTTAGCGTGTCCCGACGAGAGGGCATTACTCTTAATTCGCTCCTCCTGACGGCGTATAACATCGGTACGATGACGGTTTATCAGGATCTGGCGGATATTCTCCTTTGCCATATCGAGCGGCATAGTATCGCCCACCTCCAACGCATTTGTTATACGGAAATAGTAGTAGGTCTTATCGTGATGAATCTTCTGTGTCTTGCGATTGGAGAGCAACTTCGTATTGCTGGCGTTACGCAATAACGGAAGATTGCTCAAAAAGTCCGAGAAGGATACCCACTCCTCGAATTGGAGGTGGAGGAAGTTATTCTTGCGACACAACTCCTCGAAGTCGGCACGATGTTCAGCCTTCGACGACTCGAACCACTTCAACATCTGCTCTCTGCGACGGAAACTCTCGCCAATAGCCACAATCTCGCCCTTAACCATAGGTTGCGAAATACGAAAATCGGACTTGTGGGCATTGTAGTATGCGACGATATCCTTGTCGGTAATCTCCAAGCAAGGCTCTGCTTCGAGGTAGTGACGATCGAGACGATGCACCAACAACGAACGACGATACTCCTCGACCAATCTGTCAATATCGGACTCCGACTGCGAGAACAACTTTTCAGCCTCTTGCTGCTTCAACTGTCCCACTATCCACTTCGAGATATAGGCCTGCGAGTAGTTTATACTATCCTGCGCAGCGATACCACTCGGCATAGCCGATGCCAACTCCGAACGATAGAGATAGGCTGTACCGACACGTGCAACCATCTCATCATCAGCCTTAAAGCCCGACAACGAATCGCAACCCACACACGCAACGAGGGCCGATACAACAACTGCTATTTTACAAAACATACGCATACAACCCGCAAAGATAACACATTTTCGGGAATAAAACGAGAGAATTACAATTTTATTGTAAGAAAGAGGTTGGTGAGAGCAAGTAGGGAGATTAGTGAAATTAAAGAAATTAGGGAATTTAGCGACCAATGGTCAAACTAAACTCCCTAAATTCTCTCAACTCCCTAAGCTCACTATTTGTAGTCCTCTGGTGTGGCAATACCATAGACCTGTCCGCCGTCGCCATCAGGTCGCATCTTATTCCACACCTGCGCAAGGAACGGATTACGCTTTGCCTCCTCGTCATAACGCCACGGTGCAGGCATACACTCATCGCACCAATGACCTCCGAGCAGAATCAACGCCGGTGATGCCGAGAAACGATGCCCAAAGGCGCACTCCCACTCCAACTTGGTAGCAAGGTCACCCTTTATCATCGTTGCAGATAGGCACTTACCACCTCTAAACTCCGCAGCCTGACGCATATCCTCAATATCGAGTTCGGCAAGAGGTTTCGACTCATCGTAGCCGTGCGAAAGGCGTTCTGCCTCCTCCTCGCCGGCAAGGTGGATATCGCTCATCTCTGCCCACGAGCCAATCTTCTCTCGCTCCTCACGAGAGCCGAAATAGGCCTTAATGCGCTCCTCGTTATTCGATTTGAGCCAGCCGAGTGTGCCAAATATCTTATCCGACGCAATCATCCTCATAAACGGCTTTATGACAAACGCCGGAGCAATCTTCGCCAGCTTATAGAACTTAGGCAAAGTCGTCGCCATCTGCTTGAAATACTCCGCAACAGGTATATTTGCACGGAAGTGGAGATACTCCTCCAACTTATCCGAGTCGAGGTAGTACTGACCATGGAAATTGTGCGTTGCAAACCACTTTACATCGAAAATCTTCTCGGGGGCAGGGCAGTTTATGCAACTGAGGAGATAGCACTCGAAATCGTAGTTCGTAAGACGGTACTCCTCGCCACTGCCGATGTTGTAGAACTTGCACCAAAACTCCTCGGGCAGACCATCCTCGCAGAGGTTTGCCATCAAGCGACCCGAATCCTCGACCGTTGCCCACTCCAACACGCCACGAATAGGCACATGGAACATTATCGGATCCATATTTTTGAGGATTGCGGGATAGAGGATACCCGACTGTCGCAGGCTCACCCAATATTTCAGACCCGACTCGACAAAAATGCGCTCTGCACGACATTTTGAAATGGCGTAGTAGTCGAACATCGAAGGGAAAACAGGGTCGCCTGTACGAGCCCAATGCAGAGGCTCTCGGCGGTCGCCCGTCTGCGCCACACTACCGATATACGCAACCTTTATTTTGTCGCTATTCGGTTGAGCCTTAACGGCTTTGACAACATTTTCGGCAGCCGTAACATTTACCCTCAAAACGCTCTTCGGTTTGTAGTCGGCACTTGGCGAAACCATACCTCCGATATGAAGAACATAGTCGGCACCCGATACGCCTTTTAGAACATCGTTGTAGTTCATCAAATCGCCCCAAACCACACGAATTCTATCGCCATATCGCTCCATTTTTTGGCGATTGCGCTTGGTGTCACGCACCAACACCGTAATATCGAATTTATCGCCACGAGAGAGCAACTCATTCAAGGTTGCCGTGCCCATAACGCCTGTTGCGCCTGTCAGAAATACCTGTTTTTTCATACCCTTTGTCATCAACTCTTTTTCGTTCTAAAAACTTTGAGGTAGGTCTCCACGCTGCAAGTCAAAAATATCGCAACGGCAACACCATAGAGGATGTAGTACAAGAGCCCACCGCCAACGACCTCCCTGAACGAGACATCGCCCACGCCAAAGCTAATCAGTGCAAAGGCAAATGCGTTGTTTATGGCGTGGATAATAATTGTGGTATA